>QMME01000247.1 GCA_003647095.1 Deltaproteobacteria bacterium | reverse complement strand
TGGCACAGCTCGCGCATGAGGGTGACGTTGAAGCGATCGTCGTCCACCACCAGGATTGTTTGCTGCTCCGCCATGCCGGCCCTCGGGCCCTCAGAAGTCACGTTCGCGCGCCAGGTTCTCGAAGCGGGTGAACTCGGGCGCAAAATGCAGCTTGACGGTTCCGATGGGACCGTTACGCTGCTTGCCGACGATCACCTCGGCTATACCCTTTTCGGGCGAATCCTGATTGTACACTTCATCGCGGTAAATGAACAGGATCACGTCCGCATCCTGCTCGATGGCCCCCGATTCACGAAGATCGGACATCTGTGGCCGCTTGGATTCGCGCGACTCGGGCTTGCGGCTGAGCTGGCTCAGGGCCACCACGGGGACATCCAGTTCCTTGGCCAACGACTTGAGCGAGCGGGAGATCTCCGATATCTCCCGTTCGCGGCTCTCGATGCGTCCGCCTACCGTGGCCAGTTGCAGATAGTCCATCATCACCAGGCCCAGGTCACGCCCCTGCTTCTGCAACTCGGCCTTCAGTCGGCGGGCCTTGGCCCGCATCTCCATGACCCGCATGGCCGGGGTGTCGTCGATGAAGATGGCTTCCTCGCTCAGCACTCCCGCCGCCCGGGCCAGCTTGGGCCAGTCGCTGTCGGTCAACCGGCCGGCGCGTACCCGGTTGAAGTCCACCCGCGCTTCCATGCACAGCAGGCGCATGCACAGCGATTGCTTGCTCATCTCCAGGGAGAAGAACAGGGTGGGCAGGCCATCCTGGTCACCACGGCGCTGGGCGGCATGGTGAGCCATGTTCAACGCCAGGCTGGTCTTGCCCATGGAGGGACGCCCGGCCAGGATGATCAGGTCGGAGCGCTGCAGGCCGGAAGTCAGTTCGTCCAGGTCACGGAAGCCGGTGGGCACCCCGGTGAACTGTCCCTTCTGCTCGTAGATGTGATCGATGGCGTCGAAGCTCTCGCGCACGATATCCTTGAGCGGTACCACCCCTTCGCTCTGGCGCCGCTGGGCCGCCTGGAAGATGAGCTGCTCGGCCCGATCCAGATAGTCCTGGACATCGTCGCGATCCTCCAGGCCGGCCTGGAGGATCTCCGAGGCAGCATGCATGAGCCGGCGCGCGATGGCCTTGTCGCGCACGATGCGGGCATAGTGAACGCTGTTGGCCAGGCTGGGCACGGCGTCGGTCAGGGCCGCCAGGTAGGTGGCTCCTCCAACCGCTTCCAGTTCCTTGCGTCCCTGCAGATAGTCTTCGAGCGTCAGGTAATCGATGGCCTCGCCCCGGCGAGACAACTCGCGCATGGCGGCAAAGATCTTGCGATTGGCCTCGCGGTAGAAATCGCTGTCCTGGACGACGTCCAGGATCTGGTCGAAGATGCCGTTGTCGAGCAGCACCGCTCCCAGGATGGACCGCTCCGCCTCCAGGTTGTGAGGAGGAGTCTTGGGGGCCGGGGCAGAGTCTGCCATGGGGCGATTCCCTGCCTGCCTACTTGGCCACGACCCACACCTTGAGCTTGGTAGTCACCTCGGGATGCAAACGCACGTCGATGTTGTAGACACCCAGCTTCTTGATGGGCTCGTCGAGCAAGATGCGCTTGCGCGACAGCTGCACCCCTTCACGGACCAGTGCCTCCTCGATGTCCTTGCTGGTAACCGAGCCGAAAAGCTTGTCCTGCTCGCCTACCAGCACCGGGATGGTGCAGGAGACGTTGGCCAACTGTTCGGCCAGATCGGCGGCCTGTTTCCTCACCCGGGCCTGGTTGGCGGCGATGAGACGCTTCTGGTGCTCGAGCTGCTGGATGTTGCGGGTGTTGGCCCGCACCGCCAGTTGCTGGGGGATGAGATAATTGCGAGCGTAGCCATCCTTGACCGTTACCATGTCTCCGGCCACGCCGAGATCGGCCACGTCTTGTTGTAGAATCACCTTCATCTGTCGGCCCTCCTCTAGATGGTCGACGAGGTGTAGGGCAGCAGCGCGATCTGTCGGGCCCGCTTGATGGCCAGTGTCACCTGGCGCTGGTGCTTGGCACAGTTGCCGGAAATGCGCCGCGGTATGATCTTGCCCCGCTCGGTCAAGAAGTACTTCAGCATGTTGGCGTCATGAAAGTCCACCTTGAGGTTCTTGTCGACGCAGAAACGGCACACCTTGCGCCGACCGAATCCCCGCCTGCCCTTGCGTGAATCCCTGGCCATGGCTCACTTCTCCTCTTTCTGCTCGCTGGATGAATCATCACCGGCCGCCGCACTGCCAGCCTGGTCCGTTCCTGCCGCCGCAGCCGTCGTCGGTTCCTGGCCGGTCGCCGCGACCTGCGGGGCAGCGGCGACCGCCTCGGCTTCGGCCCGGGCCCGGGCCTCTGCCTCGGCTTGCTGCTGGGCCAGTGCTCGTTCCCGCTCGGCCCGCTCGGCTTCCTCGCGGGCGTCTTCGGCCGCCTGTTCGGCCAGGCGCTTATCGACATCCACGCCATCGGCGATCTTGAAGGTCTGGAAGCGAATCACCGGGTCGAGGATCTTCAGGTTGCGCTCCAGTTCCTGGACAGTGTCGGCGGCGGAGAGGTACTTCAGCGACACGTACACCCCCTTGGAGTACTTCTTGATCTCGTAGGCCAGCTTGCGCTTGCCCCACACCGCCTGCTTGAGCAGCCGGGCCTGGGTCTTGTCGAGGATGCCGCTCATGCGCTCGGCCACGGCGGCCTCTTCCTCCTCGGCCAGGTCGGGCCTCATGATGTAGATGGTTTCGTACTCGCGGAACAACATGCGGACCTCCTTTCGGGTCGCAGCCCCGTGAATCTCTCACGGAGCAAGGAGTATGGAAAGACTTCTCTGCTCAGGACTGTTGTCCCAGCATCTCCTGTCTCTTCTTTCGTATGGCCTGTACCATGGCCGCCTGGAACATGCCCACCACCAGCCCGGCCAGACCGGGAGCAATGCGCGCCACCTTGACGGCACCAACCAGGTCACCGATGATCCAGGCGAAGAATTCGCTCAGGCCCCAGATCAACAGACCCAGGACGAAACCGAATATGGCCATTCTTTTCACGTTCAAGACTTCTCCTCCTTGACCGGCCAGGGGTTGTAGCGGTTCATGGCCATTTCCAGGCCCTCGTCCAGCCAGCACTTCAGGGCCGGTACCGCTCGCGCCAGGGCGTCTTGCCAGAGTTGCTGCTGCGGCGGTGCCAGGGGAGCCAGCACGTGATCGGCCGTATCCACGCCCGGCTCCGGGCGCCCGGCGCCAACTCGCAGCCTCACGAAGCCGGCTCCACCCAGTGACTGGACTATGGAATCCAGGCCGCGATGACCGCCCGTGCCCCCGCCCCGGCGCAGTTGCAAGCGTCCCACTTCGAGGTCGACGTCGTCGTGCACCACCGCCAGCTGTTTCAGGGGCAAGCGGTAGAACCTCACCGCGGCGGCCACCGCCTGGCCGGACAGGTTCATGAATGTCTGCGGCTGCAGCAGCAACAGGTGGTGCCGGCCGTAACGTCCCTCGGCCACCAGCGAGGAAAAACGCCGGCGGCCGAAGTTCCAGCCCTCCGCGGCGGCCAACCTCTCGACCACGGCAAAGCCGGCATTGTGGCGCGTACCGGAGTAGCGCCGGCCTGGATTACCGAGTCCCGCAATGACAAAGAACATGCTACACCCTGCCGGCTCTGCCCGTCGGGGCCGGGCCGGCCAACGACATCAAGCCTTTTCCTTGCCGGCTTCCTGCTTGGCGGCGTCTTGCTTCTCTTCTTCCTTCTGCTCGCCGGCGGCGGCTTCCTCTCCGGCCTCCCCGGCCGCGGCCGCCTCGGCCTCCTCGCCCTCGGCTACGGGCTTTTCTTCCTCGGCCGTGGGTGCCACCACCGCGCAGATGGTGAAGTTCTGATCGTATATGGCCTTGACTCCCTCCGGCAAGGGCAGTTCCTCGACGTGTATGGAGTCGCCGATCTGTAAGCTGCTGACGTCGATGGCGATCTTGTCGGGCACGTTGGCCGGCAAGGACTCGATACGAATGTTGCGCCGGGCAATCTGCAGCACTCCGCCCAGCTTCACGCCCTCGGGCCGGCCCTGCAACTCCACCGGCACGCGACGGATGATGGGCAAATTGGGATCCACGTAGAGGAAGTCCACGTGCAACCAGGTACGCTGCACCGGGTGCTTCTGGATCTCCTGCACGAACACCGTGCGTTCCTCGCTCAGTCCCTGCAGCTTGATCAACGAGTTCAAACCCCGTGGACCACGTAGTATCCTGAGCAGGCTGGCCGGCTCCAGGGCCATGCTCAACGGCTGCTTGCCGCCGCCGTAACACACGGCCGGGATCAACCCTTGCTGGCGAAGCTTGGCCGCCTGGCTCTTGCCGGTTGTCTCCCTGGCTTCCACGTTCAACACCGGTGTGTCCATCTTCTTGTCCTCCTCTGCGAACCCGGTTGCTTACACGAAAAGCGCGCTTACGGAATCCTGCATGTGAATGCGCCTGATGGCCTCTCCCAGCAATGGCGCTACCGACAGCACGCGAATCTTCTTGCAGGCGTTGGCCCGCTCGTTCAGGGGTACCGTGTCGGTGACCACCAGCTCGTCCAGCGGTGAGCTTTCAATACGCTCCATGGCCGGGCCGGACAACACCGGGTGCACCGCGTAGGCCACCACCCGGGTGGCGCCGCGGTCCAGCAGTACCTGGGCGCCCAGGGTCAGGGTGCCGGCGGTGTCGACCATGTCGTCGACCAGCAGCGCTTCCTGGCCCTCGACCTCGCCGATGACGTTCATCACTTCGGAGACGTTGGGCGCGCTGCGGCGCTTGTCGATGATGGCCAGGGTGGAGCGCAGGCGCTTGGAATAGGCGCGTGCCCGCTCGGTGCCACCGGCATCCGGAGAAACAATGACCGGGGGCCTTTCGAACCGCTGGCGAATATCTTCCAGGAACACCGGAGCGGCAAACAGGTGATCGAAGGGAATGTTGAAGAACCCCTGGATCTGCCCGGCGTGCAGGTCGATGGAAACCACCCGGTCGGCTCCGGCGGCGGTGAGCATGTCGGCCACCAGCTTCGAGGTAATGGGGGTTCGAGGGGCCACCTTGCGGTCCTGCCGGCCGTAGCCGTAATAGGGGATCATGGCGATGATCTGCCCGGCCGAGGAACGGCGCAGGGCGTCCATGATCACCAGCAACTCCATGATGTGGTGATTGACCGGGTTGCAGGTGGACTGCACCACGAAACAGTTCTTGCCACGTACGTTCTCGCCTATCTCCACGTTGGTCTCGCCGTCCGAGAAGCGGCCCACGTTGGCCTTGCCGGGGGCGGTGTTGAGGTAGGCAGCTATGGCCTCCACCAGTTTGCGGTTGGAGTTGCCGGAAAAAATCAACGGTGCGTCTTCGCGATACACGGGTTTCCTCTTTGTCTCTCTTCCGCCCCGCCGGGCGGGTTGTGGGACTTGCTGGTAGTAAACAGAACCGAACTTCCGCCGAACGCCTCTCCTTTTCTTCCCTCAGCCCTCTTCGCCCGGCCCTGCTTCTCCGGTACCACTGCTGTCATCCGCCCCCGGATCCTGTTCCTTGGACTTGCTCAGCTTGCGCTCACCCACATCGGGCAGGGGAGTACCCGTGCGTTCCAGTTCGCGACGATACTCGGCCAGGACGGCGGACTCGATGCGCTCCCGGGTCTCGGTGTTGAGTGGGTGGGCCGTATCCTTGAAGGTGCCATCCTTGCGCTTCTTGCTGGGCATGGCCACGAACAGACCGTTGTTGCCCTGGATGACCTTCAGATCGCGCACCACGAAACACCTGTCGAAGGTGATCGTGGCGTAGGCCTTGAGCTTGTCCTCGTTAACCGGGAATACTCTCACCTCTGTGATCTCCATGATGCTCTACCTCCCGTGCCCCCCGGGCACCTTGGGCCTGAGACCACGCCGGCGGTTGCCAGGGCTACCGCGCTGACGCCACGGTGTACGCCAGCAGGTAACGCCATCCGGGTTGCTTCTCTACGCGAGCCGCCACCGCGCGGGCCTCATCCTCGGTTCGACACAAGCCGAATACGGTAGGTCCGCTCCCGGTCAAAAGCGAGGCCTCCGCTCCGGCCTTCAGCAACGCTTTACAAACCCGACCGATGGCAGGCTGGAGGGCTTCGCTGGCCGGTTGCAGATCGTTGCCCACAACCAACCCGTTCCACTCGCCACCCGCACATCCGGCGAGGGGGGAATTCGTAGCACCGGCACCCGATTTTGTCAATTGCTTTCTTTTGTTGTAGACCTCGGCGGTAGACAAACCAAAGGGGGCCACGGCCAGCACCAGCCAGGCCGGTGCCAGCCCGGACACCGGCTGGCAGACCGTGCCCCGCCC
>QMME01000246.1 GCA_003647095.1 Deltaproteobacteria bacterium | reverse complement strand
TGGCCGGCAGTCTCTACCCCGAGGGAATTCCCATTATCGAGGAAGGGCGCCTGGCCGAGGTGGTGCGGCGCGAGCAGGTGGATGAGGTGGTTTTTGCCTACAGCGACGTCACCCACCAGTACGTCATGCACCAGGCCTCGTTGGCCCTGGCGGCGGGCGCTGATTTCAGCCTGCTGGGAACGCGCTCGACCTGCCTGAAGTCGAAAAAACCCCTGGTGAGTATTTGCGCCGTGCGCACCGGTGTCGGTAAGAGCCAGACCACCCGCTACGTGGTCAAGGTCCTGCAGCAGATGGGCAAGAAGGTAGTGGCCATCCGCCATCCCATGCCCTACGGTGACCTGGCCCGCCAGGTCAGCCAGCGCTTTGCCACCATGGAGGATATGGATCGCCACCAATGTACCATCGAGGAGCGCGAGGAGTACGAGCCGCACATCAACAACGGGGTGGTGGTCTATGCCGGGGTGGATTACGGCAAGATCCTCGAGCAGGCCGAAAGCGAGGCCGACGTCATCATCTGGGACGGCGGCAACAACGACTTGCCCTTCTACCAGCCGGACCTGCACATCGTGCTGGTAGATCCGCACCGGCCCGGCCACGAGCTGAAATACCATCCCGGAGAGGCCAACCTGCGCATGGCCGACATCGTGGTGATCAACAAGATCACCACCGCCAAGGTGGAGTGGATCGCCGAGGTACAGAAGAACATCGCGGCGGTGAACCCCGGCGCCCAGGTGGTCAAGTGCGACTCGCCCATCACCGTCGAGGATCCCGCGGCGGTCAAGGGCAAGCGGGTGCTGGTGGTGGAAGATGGTCCCACGCTGACCCACGGCGAAATGAGCTACGGTGCCGGTACCCTGGCGGCCGAACATGCCGGCGCCGCCAGCGTGGTGGATCCGCGTCCCCAGGCGGTGGGCTCCATTGCCGAGGCGCTCAAGAAGTATTCCCACGTGGGAGCCCTGTTGCCGGCCATGGGTTACAGCGAGCAGCAATTGCATGACCTGGAGCAGACCATCAACAGGGTGGACTGCGACCTGGTGCTCATCGGCACTCCCATAGACCTGCGCAAGGTGATCAAGATCAACAAGCCGGCCATGCGCGTCTTCTACGAGCTGGCCGATCACGGTGAGCCGACGCTGGCCGAGTTGATCAGGAACCGACTGGGCACGGGAGCCTGATCATGATCACCTTCCTCAAGGGTCGTTCGCTGGTCAGCCTGCACGATCTCAGCGGCGAGGAGATCAATGCCGTTCTCGACAGCGCCGCGGCGCTGAAGCTGCGCCATCGCCAGGGTGAGCAGTTCTTTCCCCTGCGGGGGCGCACCCTGGCCATGATCTTCCAGAAGCCTTCCCTGCGTACCCGGGTTTCCTTCGAGGCGGGCATGCACCGCTACGGCGGGCACGCCATTTACCTGGGTCCGGCCGACATCCAGCTGGGCAAACGCGAGACCACCGCAGACATCGCCCGCAACTTGTCACGCTTTGCCGATGTCATCATGGCCCGGGTGTTTGCCCACCAGGACGTGGTCGAGCTGGCGCGTCAGGCCTCGGTGCCGGTGATAAACGGCCTGTCTGACCTGCTGCATCCCTGTCAGGTCCTGGCCGACTTGATGACGGTGCGGGAGAAGAAGGGTCGGCTGGCGGGGTTGAAGATGGCATTCCTGGGTGACGGCAACAACGTGGCCCACAGCCTGCTGTACGGTTGCGCCAAGGTGGGCATGCACCTGACCCTGGCCGTGCCGGAAGGATACGAGCCCGATGAACAGGTGCTCGAGACGGCACGCGGGGACGCCAGGGCCACGGGTGCGCAGCTGGAAGTCAGCCACGACCTCGGCCAGGCGCTGCAGGGGGCGGCGGTGGTGTACACCGATGTCTGGGCCAGCATGGGCCAGGAAGAGGAGAAGGCCAGGCGGGAGGCGGCCATGAAACCCTACCAGCTCAACGCCCGGGCCCTGGCCCTGGCCCTGCCGGACGCCATCGTCCTGCACTGCCTGCCCGCTCACCGGGGCGAGGAGATCACCGACGAGGTCATCGACGGGCCGCAATCGGTGGTTTTCGATCAGGCCGAAAATCGCCTGCACGCGCAGATGGGTTTCATTCTGCAGGCCGTCTGAAATGGCAGCCGCCCACCGAGCACTGGTCACCGGGGCCAGCCGGGGCATCGGCCGGGCGGTGGCCCGGCAACTGGCCCGGCAGGGGGTGTCGCTGGTCGTCAACTACCGGCAGGATGATGACGCTGCGGAGGAAGTAGCCGCCTTCGTTCGTGCCCAGGGGGTCGAGTGCGAACTGCTGCGCTGCGACGTGGCCGATATCGACGAGACCACCAGTCGTATCAAGGCCTTCATCAAGCAACGGGGGCCAATAGACATCGTGGTGAACAATGCCGGCATCAAGCGCGACATGCTCTTTGCCGCCATGAAGGCCGATACCTGGCGCCGGATCATCGAGGTGACACTGCATGGATTTTTCGCGGTCACCCGTCCCTGCATTCGCGGCATGCTCGGGCAGGGCTGGGGCCGGATCGTCAACATCTCCTCGGCGGCCGCCCTGGCTCCCAGTCCCGGCCAGGTGAACTACTCCGCCGCCAAGGCCGGCCTGGTGGGAGCCACGCGCTCGCTGTCGGCCGAGCTGTGCAGCCGGGGCATCACCGTCAACTGCGTGGCTCCCGGCTTCATCGACACCGACATGCTGCAGGATGTCAAGGTGCCGCTGGAGCAGTTGCTGCAGGTGGTTCCCATGGGACGGCTGGGCAGGCCGGAAGAAGTCGCCCAGTTGGTGACCTTCCTGGTCAGCGAGGAAGCAGGCTACATCAGCGGCCAGGTGATCGGCGTAAACGGCGGCATGTTCTGATGCAGTCGCGCAGACAGGTCCGGCGGCAGGAAAGGTTGCTCGGGCGCATGGTTTTGCGACTGGCCGCGGCTCGCCTCGACGGTTGCTCCACGAGAAAGATTGCCGTAGGCCACCGGCGCGACGGTTCCCCGCGGGTGCGATTGGCGGGAGGACGGCGAGTCGAGGTGTCACTGACCCACGATAGCGGCTGGGTGGTGGCCGTGGCCGGCGCGGCCGGTACTCGGCTGGGACTGGATATCGAGCCTCCCAGCAACGATTGTGCCCGGGTTCTGGCCCGGCGCCTGGGGCGACACGGGCTCACACCCCGGCAGGCGACACTGCTGTGGACCCGGCTGGAGGCCCTGGCCAAGCTGGCCAGGATGCCCCTGGCCGTTGTCATGCGTTTGGCCGGTAACGGTGGACTTTTGGCAGAAGCGGCTGCTAACGGGTCTGCGGCGCGGGGGACGGGTTTCTGGCAGGCGCGACTGGCCGGCGAACACCTGCTGAGCCTGGCCTGGCAATGCACCCCGGTCTTACCTGTTGAAACGGTGTTCCGTGCCGCGCAGCAGCCGGCGCAGGTTGGCCCGGTGACTGAACAAGACTACCACCAGTATGAACAGCCCCAATCCCAGCGAACAACCCGCCGTCCTCTCCAGTGCCAGCACCAGCAGCGGAAACAGGCCCGCGGACAGCAAGGTAGCCAGCGACGCCAGGCGGGTAAAATACACCACCAGCAGCCAGCAGGTTCCGCACAGCACGGCAGCCAGGGGCTGGACGGCCAGGTACATTCCCATCGAGGTGGCGAAGCCCTTACCCCCGCGGAACTGGTGAAACAGCGGAAACAGGTTGCCGGCCAGCAGTGCCAGGCACACCAGTAACTGCTGCCAGCAGGAAGTAAAGAGCAGCTGCGCAGCCGCAGCCAACAGCACTCCACGGCCGGCGTCGAGCACCAGGATCAGTGCCGCCCAGCGCGGGCCCAGCACGCGATAGGCGTTGCTCATGCCGGGGTTGCCGCTGCCGGTACGGCGTAGGTCCACCCGTCCCCGCCAGCGGCATACCAGCAGGGAGAAGTTGGCGCTGCCCAGCAGGTAGGCAGCCAGCATGGCCAGTAACAGTTCCACGGCGGCATTATGGAACGGTGTCGACAGACAGTAAAGTGATTGACTGGCGAGCAAGAGACGGGATAGCTTGAGCCAACTGGTTTCAATAACCTCCGGGAGGTATGCCATGAAGAAGCTGGTAGCAGGCACCGTTGTCTTATCGTTGCTGGCGCTGGCTGGCGGGTGCAGCAAGAAAAAGGACGGCCAGGAGGCCGAGCAGAACCGGGCCCAGGCGGCGGTCAGCCTGGCCGATGCAAGGCCGGCCGAGATCCCCGCTCCGGCAGTGGCCTACCTGGCCATGAACAAGCCGGCCGCCACCATGGCCGCCTTGGAAAAGCTGGCCGGTCTGGCCGGGCCGGTACCGCCGGGCATGCTGCAGGGCCTGCTGGTGCAATCCTTGCTGCGTCTGGGACTAACTGATACCAGCGTAGTCGACCTGTCGGCCCCGGCCGGACTGCTGGTACTCGATCCCAAGAAGTTTCCCCGGCCGTTGCTGCTGGTGGTTTCCACCAAGGGCGAACAACAGCTGTTGCGGGCCTTGCAGCCGACATGGAAGAACGAGGGCAAGCAAGGCAACGCCTACCGGCTGGTGCGGGAGGAGAAAGACACCTACGCGGTATTTTCGGGCGGGGCCAAGAACGCCACCATCAAGCACGAGGTGTTCCTCGCCTGCGACGGGCCGCTGGCCTTCGTGGCCAGGCAACCGGGAACCCTGGAGGCGGGTCTGCCGCTGCTGAAGAAACTACTGGCCACCCAGGGCCAGGATCTTCTTGGCGGCGTACAGGTCGATCGCCTGAGAGAGATCTTCGAACGAGAGTTGTCTGCTCTGAAGACGCAGGTTGTCGGCGAGATGCAGCAGAATCTGGGTTCCCGGCGGGTAAAGCTGCCGATGGACGTGGATAAGTTCATCAAGTTCTACACCATGATGGCAGAAGGTATGTTTTCGTTGACGGAGCAGATAGGCCAGGTGGATCTGGCTGCTCGCTGCAGCGACCAGGAGCTGGAGATGAAGCTGGGACTGCGGCCCGTTGCCGGCAGCGGCCTGGCGAATTTCCTGGCCCAGCAGAAGAAGCAGCCGCTGCGACTACTGGCCGCACTGCCCCAGGGGCCCTTCCTGGCCGTGGGCATGAACGTGCAGTGGAAATCCCTCAAGCCCCAGCTGGCCGAGCTCACCGCCGAGACGATGAACCTGTTCTTCGGCAAGGACACCCCACCCGAGTTGCTGAAACTGCTGGATGCCATGTGGGACGTCATGGGCGACGAGTTCGTGTTTTCCGAGGACTTGAACGAACAGGGCCTGACCGTGGTCGAGGCCTTTTCGGTTACCGACGCCAAGCGCGCCCGCGAGGTGTTTCTCAAGGCCTTCCAGGCCATGGCCGACTATCTTGACGGCTCGCAGCTCATGGGCATCAAGCTGGAAATGAGTCCGCCCCGGAAGATCGGCGAGCATCGTGGTGCCGAGCTGCTGTCTTTCGATATGTCGTTCCTGCTGGAAAACGCCGATCCCCGGCAAGCACGGATAATGAAGACCATGTACGGCGACAGCATGCACCTGCTGCTGGCCTTTCACGAAAAAGCGGCCCTGGTGGCCATGGGGAAAAACGGCGAGCAGTTGCTGCGCCAGGCCCTGGATCGACTGTCCGGGCAAGGTACGCAGGGCTTCGACCAGTGGCCGGCCTTTCGGTCGGCTGCCGGTAGCTGGTCCGGTAACCTGGGTGGCTTTTTCTTCATGTCGATCTCCAACATGATTACCGCCAGCATTCACAGTGCCATGAGCATGGAAGGCGGCTCGGCACCGGCCTGGAAGATGACGCCGCCGGCCAGCGGCCTGTTCATGGGTGGAGGCACGCGTAACGGTCGGCTCGAGATGGTATTTCGGCTGCCGGCCGAGCACCTCAAGGAAATAGGCCAGGCGGTCAAACAGCTGACCAGTTTCAAGCAGAAATGAGACGGTCGTACTCGGCGTAAAGCTTCTCCACCGATACCCGCTGGCGGTAGCGGTCCAGGTAGCGGAAGGCCAGGGCCTGGAGCACCCTGATTATCTTCTCGGCGGGAGGATGGCCTTCCTGGCGATGTTCCTGGATGGTCTTCCTCACCAGTGGACCTACCTGTCGTGGATGTACCACGAAGGCCCCGGAGGCGAACACCAGCTTGCCGACCACGGGAAACAGCCGGGCTTCCATGATGTCACCCTTCTGCAACCCGGCCAGGACGCGCCGTTCGCTCACCCTGACGGGCTCACTGGTGAACATGTCCTCCACCCGGAGACCGGCCTGCTCCAGTTCCCTGACCTCGAACAGCGAGTGCAGGTTGCCGCTCATGGCTTCCAACTCCAACCTCTGTTCCGGCGAGGAGGCGTGATTGGCGGCGTAGTGCTGCAGAGGGGTCTCAATCTT
>QMME01000245.1 GCA_003647095.1 Deltaproteobacteria bacterium | reverse complement strand
CCTGGCGCGCGGCCCGGAGGCGCCGGCTCGAGCCGCTGCCGCTGGCCAACCCGCCCGAGCTGGCGGAAAGCATGGACATCCGGCCGAGCGAGACCCGGCTAGCACTGGAGCGCCTCTGGCCCCGTTTCGATGCCCGGCTGCGGGTGGTGGCCAAGCTCAGGTTCATCGATCGCCTTAACGTCGCCGAGGTGTGCGAAGCCACCGGCTGGTCACGCGGGCGGGTGCGCCGCTGCTTGAAAAAGATCAACAAGATCGCCGAAGAAACCGGCCTGGGAGAAATTTTTTCTCCCGCAGGCGGCCATAACCAAACTCCTCGTGTCTCTTATATCATGGGAGGGGAAGACCCGCCCGAGAAGGGGGAAAGAGAACGATGAAACGGATCGCAGACAACAGGAGCGGTTCATGTCCCAGCCGGCTGGAACTGGCCGGCTACCAGGCCGGCGAAGCGGACGGTGAACGCGCCGCCACCCTGGCGCGCCACCTGGAGCAGTGTCCGGCCTGTCGCCGGGAGATCCAGTTCCTGGAACAAAGACGGGGCGAGTTCCTGTCCGCTCACCCTCCCGGGCAGTTGCTGGCCGAGCTGGACCGGCGCTCCGAGGTTCGCCCGCGGCGGCTGGTTCTGCAGCTGGCCGCAGCTGGCCTGGCCGCCGGCCTGGCCGCGGTGCTGCTGATCTGGGCACGGCCCCGCGGCTCGGCGGTGAGAACCAAGGGCGAGTTTTCCCTGCAGGTGTACCTGCTGCGCCAGGGATGGGTAACGCGGGTAAAATCGGGAGCCCTTTTCCTCCCCGGCGACCGCATCCAGTTCACTTGCTCCAGCCCCGCCGGTGGTTACCTGTTCCTGGTCAGCGTCGACGCCAGCGGCCGGATCTTCAACTACAACCACCAGGGTAGCAGCAACTCCGTCAGGCTGGCGGCGGGCTCCGACCAGGTCATGGAGGGCAGCATCCTGCTCGACGACAGTCATCTGGCCGAGCGAGTGTTCGCCATCCTCTCCGACCACCCCCTCGACTTCGACCAGGTAAGGCGGGCGGTGGAACGTACCTGGCACCGGGCCGCCACCGCGGAACCCGACCTGGAAAGCATCACCAGGCTCGATCTGCCCTACTCCCAGGATTCGTTCCTGCTGCGCAAGCGAGCCGAAAAACCACCACGCTAGCTTGTCATTTGCATCCCTCTTTGGCATAGTTAACTGGTCATGCGCCTGTTTTCGGCAACCGGGATGCTGGTGCTGGCAGTGGCCCTGCTGGCGCCTTGTCGGGTTCTTGCCGGCACTTCCACCCGCGTGGCGGTGGTGGCCGGCCGCAACGACGCCGGGGCCGATCTTTCCGAGCTGCGCTACGCCGAACAGGACGCCCGTCGCCTGGCGGACTTGCTCGGCGAGCTGGGGCGCTTCCGGCAAGAGAACATCCAGCTGGTAACGCCGGCCACCCCGGAAAGCATGCTGCAGGCCGTGCAACGGGCGACGCAGCAGCTCGCCGGCACCGGCCCGGCCTCGCTGCTGCTGGTGTTCTATTCCGGGCACGCCGACGGTGAGTACCTGCTCATGGGGGAGGAGAAGCTGGCCATCTCCCGGCTGCAGCAGTCCATCGCCTCCAGCGGCGCCACCGTCACCCTGCTGGTGCTCGACGCCTGCCGGGCCGGCGCGGCGGCGCGGATCAAGGGAGGCCGCAGCGCACCTTCCTTCCTGCGCATCGAGCAGCTGCCCCGGACCCGCGGGCGGGTGGTGTTGACCTCGGCCACGGCCAGCGAGCTGTCGCAGGAAGCCGACGACATCCGCGGCTCCTTCTTCACCCACTACCTGCTTTCCGGCCTGCGCGGCGAGGCCGACGAGTCGGGAGACCGGCTGGTCACCCTCCAGGAACTCTACGACTACGTCTACGCCCGTACCGTGGAACGTACCTCCGGCACCCTGGCCGGCACCCAGCACCCCTCCTTTCTCTACCAGCTGGCCGGCGAGGGACGGCTGGTGCTCAGCGATCTCAACCTCGAGTCAACCGGCCTGGTGCTGCCGGCCGGCCGGCCGGGCAATTACCTGCTGCTGGAACGCTCCAGCCGCCAGGTGCTGGCGGAGATCGCCAAGCCTGCCGGCGCCGCACGCCTGGTACCGCTGGCCCCGGGCCGCTACCAGGTGCGCAAGCGACTGGCCGATCACCTGCTGGTGGGCGACGTCGAGATCCGTCCGGGCGAACGGGTGGCCCTGGTCGAGGAGGACCTGGTCCGGCGCGAGTTCGACGATCCCCGCGCCAAGGGCTGGCAGCTGGAAGATGCCCCGGCCGCCGTCGCCGTCATGGCGCTGGGCGCCTGGACCGCCTTCTCCCGGGCACCGGCCGGAGGGGTGTGGTCCTACCCGGCCGCCGGGGTGGGACTGCGGGCCCCGGGCTGGCCGGCCCGCTGGGCGGAAGGCGAGATAGCCCTGCTGGCCGGGGGCTGGAACCACTCGCTGGCGGCACCGGGCGGCGAGCTGCCCTTCCGCCTGCTCTACCTGGGAGGTTTCGCCGCCCTGCGCGCGGTGCTGCGCTACGGGCCCTTCAGCACCGCCGCCGGGGGCAAGCTGCTGTTGAGCATGCTGCAGCGTCGCTTCAGCGACGCCGGCCTCCGGGCCAGCGACGAGGTGTTCGGCCTGGGGGCGGCGGGCAGCGGCCGGGCGGCGGTGCGCCTGGGCCGGGTGCGGTTGTCGCTGGAGATAGAAGGCGGCCTGCAGGTGTTCCCCGGGGCCGAGCGCACGGTCTGTCCCTACCTGGCGGCGAACCTGGCCGTGCTGGCCGTCTTCTGAACATGCCTGGCAAACCACCGGCTCCTTTCCTGTTGCTTGCCGCTCTGCTGTGCGCCTGCGGCATGACGGACGGCGGCTTCTTCACCGGGGAGGGCACGGTGACGGGAACCGTCACCAGGGCGGGCGACCCGGCCGCCGGGGTGGAGGTGTCCCTCTCCGGCAGCGACCGGCGCACCGGCACCGATGCCGCGGGCCGCTTCCGGCTGGAAGGCGTTCCCGCCGGGATCCGCGCGGTCATCGCCCGCGACGGGGAGGAATGCCTGGCCGCCCGGGCCCAGGTGCGGGTGGCTGACGGCAGGATCTCGTCGGCCGGCGAGCTGGAGCTGGCGCCCGCCGGCCGGCTGGAGGTGCAGATCCTCGACCCGCAGCTTCCCATCGGCGGCTGCGGGCTTTCCCTGGCCGAGCTTCCCTGGCTGCGGGCGACGAGCGACGACGCCGGCACGGCCGCGTTCGACTGCCTGCCGCCGGGCACCTGCTACAGCGTGCGGGTGGTGTCGGCGCCGCTTCCCTTCAGCTTCGCCGACGCCAGGCTGTGCCCGCCCGCGGCCCCTCCCTGGCCGGTCACCACCATCGTCCCCGGGAAAGACAGCGACTACGACCTGGCCCGGGCGCTCAACGCCCTGCGCCAGGCCGCGCGGGCGGCCGAGCCCCTGCTCGCCTGCGGCGGCTCCTGCGCCGTGCCCGACTGGTGGCGGCCGGAGCAGGGCCCCCCCTGCCCGCTCCCTCTGGGAGACACGGCCGATCCCGGCGTGGAGCACGAGCTGCGACTGGCGGTGGAGAAGATCCAAGCGCTCGACAGGTTCTCCACGGGGGAGGCCGCCGTGCTGGGCTGCCCGCCGGCGGGGGCGTTTTCGGCCGCCTGCCGCCGGGGCACCTGCCGCCTCGACCAGCCTCCCGGCCCCGCGGCGGAGATCCTCTGGCAGGGACAGGGGCCAATGTCCTGCTCGCTCCACGACATGTCGTTTCATCTGGAAGCGGGCGAGCTTGCCGGGGCGGCCTCCTGCCTCGGCTTCGCACCGCCCGCGGCGGGCGGGCCCTTCCTGGTGCTGCGCCACCAGCTCGACCTCGAGATCCTCTCCGCCCTGGTCGTCGAGGATCCCCCGGGCACGCTTTCCGTGTACCTGCGGGCCCGCCTGCCCGGGACGGCCCGGGCCCTGCCCGACGTCATGGCCAGCTACCTGCTTCTCGGGCTGATTGCCGCCCCTCCCGGCCTCGAGACCGGTGACATCTCCGCGGCCATCTCCTGGGTGGAGCCCGAGCGCTGACGGCCTGATAAAAAGCCCCCGTTTACCGGCAGGTTATCAAGAAAACCGCCCGGGGTGCGATTTTTTCCCCGGAAAGGGCGGCCACGGATCGCCCCCTCGTGCCTCTTTACCCATGAGCGGAGGTGGATGGCGCGACGCACCGGCCGGGGAGAACCGAAATGAAATGGGAAACGTCACTCGTGTGCCTGGTCCTGCTGGCCGTCTCCTGCGCGCCGCCGGCCGAGCTTGGCGGAGACGCCGCCAACCTCGCGGCCGAGCCCGAGTTCGACGCCTGGGTGAGCCTGGGCCCGGGCGGCGAGGTGCTCGACCGGGGCAAGGAGCTGCTGGCGCCGCCGCCGCCGCCGGCCCTGGCCGGGCGGCGCCAGGCGCTCGCTGCCGGGCCGGCCGCCGTCTCCCGGGAGATCGCCGCCCTGCTCGACGGCGGCGACGACGACGTCGAGATCGAGGTGGTGCTGGCCGTGCGCAGCGCCCGCCGGCTCACCCGGCTGCCGCCGCTCATCCGCGATCTTCCCCGCGACGCCCCCGAGAACCGGGAGATCCTCGCCGAGCGCCGGCGCCTGCAGGCGGCCGACGACGACGTCCGCGCCGCCGAGCGCGCCCCGGTGGCCGCGGCCATCGCCGCGCTGGGCGGCCGGGTCACCGGCCAGGGCCTGGCCGGCAACACCCTGCGGGCCACCATCAGCGCCGGGGCGCTGCGCGGCCTGCTGGCCGCCCGGGCGGACATCGCCGCCGTGGCCCCGGCCCTCACCGACGCCCCGCCGGCCGCCTCCGACTGGCCCTACATCGCAGACGGCCGGGACTACATGCAGACCGACGAGTTCGTCGACTTCGGCTACGACGGGGCCTACTACTACCTGGGCCTGCTCGATACCGGCCTGTACGCCGCGCACACCGTCTTCAAGAATCCCGACCACGTGCTGTTCTGGCGCGACTGCTGGGGCACCCCCAACGCCGACTGCACCAAGTACAACCTCTACCCCTGGTACCTGTACTGGAACCCCGACGACACCTACGACTACATCACCGGCGGCCACGGCACCGGCAACGCCAACATCGTGGTGGGCAACTCCAACCTGGGCGACACCTCCCGGGGGGTGGCTCCGGGCGCCTACCTCGACAGCGTAAACGTCTACTACGACACCCGCCACAACACCGCCAGCACCGACGCCACCCTGCGCGCCTTCGACTTCCTCGACGGCTACGACGACGTCATCCTGGCCGAGGTGGCCATCGACGACAGCGGCATGGAGGAGGGCACACTGGCCCTGGCCGCCGACGACCTCTACGACGCCGGGGTGACCGTCATCGCCCCCGTGGGCACGGTGACCGGCTACGCCCGCTCCCCGTCGGTGGCCCACAAGGTAATCGGTGTGGGTCCCTTCATCGCCACCACCGGCGACATCGAGATCTACGCCAACGGCAGCAGCGACGACCGCATCAAGCCGGACATCCTCGGCGCCAGCAGCATGCAGGTGGCCGGCACCGGCTCCGGCACCGACCTGGTCAACCGCAACGGCACCTGCCCGGCGGCGGCCTCGGTGGCCGCGGCGGCGCTGCTGCTCAAGGACTTCTACCAGGCCCAGGGCTTTTCCTCGGACCCGGGAGCCATCTACGCGGCGCTCATCACCTTCGGAGACCGCTGGGGCAGCCAGATGAGCGACGGCTACGGGGCCGGGCGCCTGGTGCTGGGGCAGATCGGCTGGTCCCGCTGGTACACCGGGGTGCGCTACGTCGATCCCGGCCAGTCGGCCACGGCCACGTTCTGGGTGCCGGCCGGCGCCTGCGACCTGCGCGCCGGCATCTGGTGGGCCGAGGAGGCCTCGGAAAACCACCAGTACGTCAGCCTGCGACTCATGCAGGGCTCCACCGAGTATGCCTACAGCGGGCTGGGAATGAGCGTCTTTCAGAAGGTGGCCCGCTACTCGCTCTCGGAGGGCTACTGGTACCTGAAGATAAGAGGTGGCATTTTCAACACGCGCCAGGACGTCACGGTACACTACCTGGTGCACTTCCGCACCGGCTGCTGAGCGGTGCAGCGGCCCGCCGCCGGGCGGGCCGGAACGGGGGTACGGAAATGGGGGACGACAACAGGGAACGACAGCGCAGCCGTCTGCTCATAGTGGACGACGAGCTTTTCCTCATCAACGCCTACCGCCGGGTGCTGGGGGAATGGTTCGAGGTGTCGTCGGCCCATGACGCCCGGTCGGCCCGGCGGGCGCTCGCCGAGACCGGCTTCGACGTGGTGCTGGTGGAGGTGGCCATTCCCGGCAGCGGCGAATCGTCCCTG
>QMME01000244.1 GCA_003647095.1 Deltaproteobacteria bacterium | reverse complement strand
TGACAAGGGGGCCTGGGGACAGGCCATCCAAAGCGATGCCCTGGGTTCCGGGGATCTCGATGGCCTGCTCAAGGACGTGTCCCTGTCCCAGATGGGTCGTTACCTGATCGCGGTGGGCACCCGCACCGGCAGCTCGGGAGGTACCTTCGACGTCTCCCTGGGCTGCGTGGGCAACTGCGACGAACCGGCCTGCTCCGACGAGCAACTGGCGTGCGATCTGTACTGTGCCAACGGTTTCATGACCGATGCCAACGGTTGCCCCATCTGTCGTTGCGCCGAACAGGAGTGCCAGAGCGACGAAGACTGCGTAAACCTCTATCCCTGGTCGGATGCCGACGTCCGCTGCGTCGATGGCGTCTGCCAGTGGGAACAGCTTACCTGCGACGAGAACACTCCCTGCCCGGAAGGCTTCCACTGTGAGTACAACTACTGCGCTTCCTGCACCGAAGATTGGTGTCCGCCCTGTGCCGGGGTTTGCGTGGCAGACCAGCAGAGCGAGTGCGACGAGAACACCCCCTGCCCGGAAGGCATGGTCTGCGCCATGGAGTGCACAGGCTGGGGTTGTGATCCCGCCAGCGGCAACTGCCCACCCGAGTGCGATCCCAACACCGGAATCTGCGGAGAGGAGTGCTTCGGCCACTGCGTGCCCCAGGCCATCGAGTGCCAGGCCGACAGCGACTGTCCGCCCGACTTGGTGTGCGAGGTGAGCTGCTGGGACTGCGATCCCACCGTGCCTCCCTGCGAGTGCCCGGCCGATGATCCCGACTGCGAGTGCCGTGACTGTGTGCCCGGTTGCGTGGGCCACTGCGTGCCCCCGCCTCCTCCCCAGTGCCAGAGCGATGCCGATTGTCCCGAGGGCATGACCTGTGCCCTGCAGTGCTGGGAAGCCGGTTGCGACTCGGCCACCGGTGAGTGCCCGCCCTGCGAGACCGATCCCGACAACCCCGACGGTTGCCTGCCCATCTGCGAGGGCTATTGCGTGCCGGTGGAACCGCCCCAGTGCCAGACGGACGAGGACTGCCTGATGCCCGGCGCGCCCCCCCTGCAGTGCGTAAACGGCCAGTGTGTGCCGGCGGACTGCAACTGCATCGAGATCTACGATCCAGTTTGTGCCCAGAAGTGCTCGGAGTGGTGTGACCCGGACGGGAGTTGCAGTGGCACCTGCGAGCTGATCACCTATCCCAACGAGTGCTTCGCCCAGTGCGACGGCGCCGAGATCCTGCACCCGGGCGAGTGCGAGCAGCCGCCCCAGTGCCAGGTCGATACCGATTGCATCGACGAGGCCGGCCAGATCGGCCGTTGCATCGACGGCCGCTGCATCTTCGGCCAGCAGTACTGCCATGCCGACTGGGAATGCCCGCCGGGTTACCGCTGCGACATCTTCGAGTGCGATCCCACCTGCGACGGGCCCGGCTGCTGCGTGGGCGTATGCATGGCCGAGGCCGAGTGCCGCAGCGATGAAGACTGCATGCTCGACTGCAGCGACCCCGCCGGCCAGGACTGCATAGGTGGAGATGGCCGCTGTATCGACGGCCGCTGCGTCTATGATCCCTGCGCCTGCCCCGATATCTGGGACCCGGTCTGTGCCGTGATCTGTTACTACGGCGATGCCGATGATTGCCCGCCGGGAGAGACCTGCGCGGGACCTTGCCAGGAGCAGACCTTCGCCAATGCCTGCCTGGCCGAGTGCGAGGGTGCCCAGATCGTCCATGGTGGCGAGTGCGATCAGCCCCCGGTCGAGTGCCGGGAAGACTTCGACTGCCCGCCCGGCATGTACTGCGAGCACTGCATCGGTCCCGATGGCTCCATGGGCCCCTGCACCGACACCGGGGTCTGCATGCCCCTGCCGCCGCTGGAATGCCAGGCCGACAGCGATTGTCCCCAGGGCTTCCGCTGCGAACTGGAGTGCATTCCCGGTTGCGATGGTGGACCCAGCGGCCAGGGCTGCTGCCAGGGCCAGTGCGTGCCGGAGCAGGCGCAGTGCCAGATTACCGGCTGCAGCGGAGAGATCTGTGCTCCCTACCCGGTGGCCTCCAGCTGTGTCTGGCTGCCCGAGTACGAGTGCCTGCGCCTGACGACCTGCGAGCTGTTGCAGGGTCCCAACGGAGAGGCCACCTGCGGGTGGGTACAGACTCCCGAGTACCTGGAGTGCCTGCAGCAGATACAGGGAGGCGGCGAATGCCAGAGCGACGCCGAGTGTCCGGATGGTACCTTGTGCGAGATCTACTGTGACGAGGCCGGTGTCTGCGAGGGTCATTGCAACCAGCCACAGTGCGTCTGCCCGGAGTACTACGAGCCCGTGTGCGGCGCCGACGGCCAGACCTACGACAACCCCTGCTTCGCCGAGTGCGCCGGAGTGGACATCCTCTACCCGGGTAACTGCTGAAGCAAGATCAAGTCGAGATGATGACATGAGTACGGGCTCGGTCCCCTGGCGGGGCCGGGCCCGTACCTTTTCGGGTGCCGTCAGCGGCCTTTCTTGCCGAAGGGAAGGGCCAGTTGTCCGCTGGCGGTGACTGGCCGGGTAGCGCCGGCCTGGCCGAGTGCCGGAGCCGTGTCCGGGAGGGCGGGTGCCTGTCCCTCCGAGTGCCGGGCCTGTCCCCGGTCGTCCCGGGCCTGTCCCCGGCGTTCCCGGTGTTCCGCTCGCACCTCCACGCGCTGGTCCTGTCCCGCACCACCGGGATCCAGCAGCTGCCGGGCCAGGTCCGATTCCCGGCGGAAGAAGCCTTCGGTGTGCATGCTGTCGGCCAGCCCCAGTACCTCGTAGTCGAGGTGGTGACACAGCTCGTGGAGCAAGGTCCGCAGGAAGGTCTTGAAGGCTACCACCCGTTTCTGCTGGGCGGTGCGCATCCACAGGGTTATCACCGCCGTCTGGCCTTCCTCGCGTTCGTACAGGCCGTGCAGTTCACCTCCCGAGCTGGAGGGACGTTTTTGCCGAACCCGCAACTCCACCCAGGGCACTCCCAGGTCCTGGCAAATGCGTCGGCACAGGCGCCAGGCGGAACGTTCCACCTCCTGGCGGCTGCCGGTGTGCAGGGCCCGTTCCAGGTCGCGAGCGAAGGCCGCCGCCCCGGTTCTGTCCGCCAGGGGTATGTGCGGCACCGCCGCACTGCGGCGATATATCGCCTGTTGGCGCTTGCTCAGCCGGTGATAGTAGGGAAAGGGCATGTGCGCCCTCAGGCCACCACCCGGTTGCGGCCGGCCCGCTTGGCCTCGTACAGTCGGGCATCGGCCTCGTGCAGGAAGACGTTGGGATCGGTGGCCATGGGGGAGAGCTCGGCACAGCCCAGGGAAATGGTGATGGAGATGTCCTTGCCGGCGAAGGAGAAGTGGTGATTCGCCACCACGCGGCGCAACTTCTCGGCCATGGTAGCCGCGGTGGACAACGCCGTCTCCGGCAGCACCACCACGAACTCTTCGCCGCCGTACCGGGCCAGTAGCTCCTCGCGTCGAACCTGCTTGAGCAGTTCCTTGCACATTTCCTTGAGGACATAGTCGCCGGCCAGGTGTCCGAAGGTGTCGTTGATCTGCTTGAAGTGATCGATATCGAGCATGATCAGGCTCAGGGGGCGTCCGAAACGAATGGTACGGGCGATCTCACGCTCGAGAAACTCATACAGGTAGCGCTTGTTGGCAACCTGGGTCAGCCCGTCGGTGATGGTCATGCGGTAGATCTCTTCGTGGTAGAGACCCTCGATGTTGCCACCGGAGACGAACTTGAATACCACGCCACCGATCTTGATGAGATCACCGTGCCGCAGCCTCTCGCGCTTGATGGCCAGGTCGTTGAGATAGGTGCCGTTGGTCGAGCCCAGGTCCTCGATGAACACCGAGGGGGAAATCCTCTCCAACTTGGCGTGCTGCCGGGAGACGTTTTCCTGGTCGACCTGGATGGTGTTGGCCGGGTCGCGGCCGATGGTGATGAGGTCGCGGTCGACCGGGAAGTTGCGTCCCAGCGAGGGACCGTAGATCTGGATGAGGAAACTTTTCTTCGACGGGGCTGCTTGCTGCAACTCCGCCACGTGCGCCTTGCGGGTCTTTTCCTCATACAGCGGGCCGTTGTGCCCGTCGCCCTGGTTCATGGGCCGCCATTATACTAGAATGACGTTAAAGCAACATCACAAACTGCAAGCCTGTCGCCGGACCCGGCAACACCTCCGTCCCCTGCCGGTCTGTCGCCTATCCTCTCGAATTTATGGTGATATTTTTTGACAAGCGGTTACCGGTGTGCTAGCCGTGGGTACGGAGGCCAGGTGAGCAGGAATTTCAGATACGGGTATCCCGGCCTGTCCAGGCGCCGGTGCCGTCTCAAGCCGGGATGGATTGTGCTGATCGGTGGCTTGCTGCTGCTCAACGTCTACCTGCTGGTGTTTCGGGGTCTGCCGGGGTTGCCCGCCAGCGATGGGCAGGGCATGAGCCGGTCGCCCGCCGCCCGCCGGCAACCAGCGCCGGTGGTCCCACGACGGCCGGTGCGCCGCAGCGGGCTGGGCGAGCTGCGCGGCGTGGCCGGGGTGCGTGGCTACGATGCCGGCAAGCTGATGCGGCGGGCCACCTCCTCCCTGCGCTTCGATCTGGAGCGGGCCGCCGGAGTAGCCGGGTTGCGCCTGCTGGAGCAATGGTGTGATCACCTGCAGGGCGCACTGCAGCCCGGCGACAGCCTGGCCCGGGCCCTGGAGCGGGTGGGCTTGAGCGCACAGCAGTCCTGGCTCCTGGTCAAGTCCCTGCGGGGAGTAATGAATTTCCGCAACTGCCGGCCCGGGGAGCGCTTCGAGCTGTTACGCTCACCGCTGGGGCAAGTGGAGCGGCTCGTCTACCACAAGACGCCACTGGTGCGTTACCAGGTGGAGAGGCGTAACGGCAAGCTGGTGGCCGGACGCGTCGAGGAGAGCGCCCGGGTGGAGCAGGAGGCGCTGTCGGTAACCATCAAGGGCTCGCTGTACCAGTCCATGGCCGCCGCCGGCGAGCGGCCGGCCCTGGTGCTGGCGCTGGTGGACATCTTCGCCTGGGATATCGATTTCTACATCGACCCCCGTCCGGGCGACAGCGTGCGCCTGCTGGTGGAGAAGGTATACGTCGATGACAGCTTCGTTCGCTACGGGCGCATCCTGGCCGCCGAGTATGCCGGGGCCTGCGGCCGGCACCGGGCCTTCTGGTACCGGGGTGAGCAGGCTCGCGATGGCTACTACGACGAACGGGGAGACTCGCTGCGCAAGGCGTTCCTGAAGTCTCCTTTGAAGTTCACCCGCATCTCCTCGGGCTTCGGCATGCGGGTGCATCCCATCCTGGGGTTTTCTCAACGCCACCTGGGGATCGACCTGGCGGCTCCGCGCGGCACCCCCATCTGGGCACCGGCCGATGGTACGGTGCTGTTCGCCGGGCGCCGGGGTATCAGCGGCAACCTGATCGTCCTGCGCCATGCCAATGGTTACCAGACAATCTTCGCCCATCTCAATCGCATCGCCCGCGGTATACGCAAGGGTGTACGGGTCAGTCAGAAGCAGTTCATCGGTACCGTGGGTTCCACCGGTCGGTCCACCGGACCGCACCTGCACTACGGCATGAAGAAAAACGGTCGTCACGTGAATCCCTTCTCCCAGAAGTTTCCTCCCGCCCGGCCGGTGCCGAAGCAGGAACTGGCCCGATTCCACCGGACCATCGAGCCCCTACGCCAGCGCCTGGAGCGCATCAGCCTGCCCACCGGGCAGACCAGTGCCGCGCTGACGGCAACCAGCGAGTCGGAGGCCGGATGAGCCGGGCCGGTGCCAACGTCCTGTTGGCCCTGCTCCTGCTGGCCGGAACGGCTTCGTCGGCGGACGTGGACACGGTGCCCGGCCAGACTACCGGTTCCGTCGAAGAACTACTGCACACCCTCGGCCTGGAGCAGAAGGTGGGGCAGCTGTTGATGGTAGGCTTCGGGGGACGGCACATGGAGCCGGCCATCGCTGGCCTGCTGCGCCGGCTGCACGTCGGTTCGGTGGCCCTGTACAGCCGCAACATCTCCAGCACCAGGCAGGTGGCCCGACTGCTGGCCGACATCAACAGGGCCATGGCCGGGGAACTGCCTCCTTTCCTGGCCGTCGACCAGGAAGGCGGCAACGTGGTGCGGCTCAAGCGCGACGTCATGGTGTTGCCCGGAGCCATGGCCCTGGGAGCCACCGGTGACGAGGCGCTGGCCTTCCTGGCCGGCCAGGCCGTGGCCACGGACCTGCGCCTGGTGGGCTTCAACATGAACCTGGCACCGGTGCTGGATCTCAACCGCGATCCGCGCAACCCGGTGATCAATGTCCGCGCCCTGGGCGACGACCCGGCAACGGTCTCGCGGCTGGGCGTGTACCTGTT
>QMME01000243.1 GCA_003647095.1 Deltaproteobacteria bacterium | reverse complement strand
CGGCCCGCGCAGGCGAAGTTGTCCGGAGCTGCGAGCTTGCCGAGCAGCGGAGGGCAACGAGGCGTTAAGCAGGGCCGCGCATTCCCACCCGCCGGGCACGGCGCGGCCCGCGGCCTACAGGAGCCGCAGCAGCACGAACAGCTCGTAGAACCCCAGGGCCAGGGCCGCGGCGATGGCCGGGGTGCCCACCCAGCCGAAGAGAATGCGCCACAGGGTGCGCCGGTTGATGGTCTTCATGCTCTTCACGATACCGATACCCAGCACGGCGCCCACCACGGCCTGCGAGGTGGAGACCGGCACGCCCACCATGGCGTAGATGTGCACCGTGACCGCCTCGGCCATGATGGCGATGAAGGCGGTGAAGGCGTCCAGGCGGACGAGATCCTTGCCCACGGTGAGCATGACCCGCCGGGAGTAGGTGACCACCCCCAGGACGATGGCTCCGCCGCCGATCAAGCAGGCCGCCAGCGGCGTCAGCATGCCCGGGCCGGTGAAGGCCCCGGTGACGTTGGCCACGTTGTTGGCCCCCAGGGCGTAGGCCCCGTAGGAGCCGGAGAGGATCAGCAGCCAGCGCAGCCCGCGATCGTAGGCGAACATCGACGGGGCCAGCAGGTTCATGAACTTGCCCAGGGTATAGTAGAGCACGATGCTGGCCAGCATGGCCCCGATGGGAGTGCCCACCCAGCAGAGCACCACCTTGGTCAGGGAACCGGTATCCACGTTCTGGCGCAGGACGCCCAGCAACACCAGCGCGCCCACCACCGCCTGCGAGGTGGACACCGGCAGGCGCCAGAAGCTCATCAGGCTCACCGTCAGCGCCGCCGAGAGCGAGGCGATGAAGGCGCCGTTGAGCCCCAGGGGACTGAGCTGCCGGTAGGTCTCCATGCCGTGGCGCCCTTCCAGCAGCGCTCCCAGCATCACGAACACCGAGCACAGGGCCGCGGCCGTCCAGAAGCGCACCATGCGCGAGGCCACCGCGGTCCCGAAGACGTTGGCGGCGTCGTTGGAACCCAGCGACCAGCCCAGGAATATGCCCGAGGCTACCTGCCACATGTCAGATCTGCCGCTTTATGGCCACGATGCCGATGCGGTCGGCCACCGTCTCGGCCCGGTCGGAGATCTTGCCTATCAGCAGCACCAGCTCCTTGAGCAGCATCATGGTGCCGGGACTGATATCGCCGCGCTGGAAGATGCGACAGATGATGTCGCGCTCCAGGCGATCCGACTCGCTTTCCTTCTCGTCGACCTCCTTGGTGGCATGCAGGGTGGCCCGGGGATTGTTGAGCAGGGTATCGACCGCCTTGCGCAGCAGGTAGTACGACTGCAGGTTTATCTCCATCAACCTGACGTAGGAGTCGACGAGATCGGCGGGAATGTCGGTCTGCTGGCAGAGCAGGGTGTAGATCACCGTCTCGGCCATGTTGGGCAGCTTGTCGAAAGTCTCCAGCAGGCCCAGCAAGTCGCCCCGGGACTCCGGCAGCATGGACTTGCCGTAGAGGGTCAGCTCGATCTCCCGGCGCATGTCGTCGGCGGCCGACTCGGCCTCGTGGGTCTTCTGCACGGCGGCCGGGAACGATTCGCTTTGCCCCGACTCGGCGTAGGAGCGAAAGGCCTTCTCGAAGAGCTCGAAGCAGGTGTCGCAGCGCTCGAAGTACTCGGCCAGCATCTGCTCGATGCTCTTTTGCTTCTTCCAGAAAAACGGCATGTCCATTCACCCCCGTGGCGCCGGGACGGCGCGGCAGATGCTAGCGGCCGCCCGGCTGCTCTCCCGGCTTGCCGCCCAGGACCTTGAGCCGGGCCGGCGGCCGGGCCTTCCGCAGGCGGGGCGCCAGCTTCAACACCGGCCGCCTCACCGAGGGGCCGGGCAGGGGCTGCCGCTTCGCACCCGGCACCACACCCGGACGCCTGGCAAATCCCCGCCGCCCGGTCGCTCCCGAACGGTGGAGCGAGCGCACGGAATAGTGGACCTTGATCTCGGGCTGATCCGGGCGATCGGTCTTGAGCAGCAGCTGCCCCCGCGGCTTGGCCGCCGGGCCCAGGGCCACCAGGTGGACCTTCCAGCCCTGCTCGGTCTTCTCCAGCCTGCTGGCCACGGCGCCGGCGGGATCCTCCACGGCGGTTATCCGGAAGGGCTTGCCGGAAAGCGATTTCACCGTCACGGTGTAGATGGGACTGCGCTTCTTCACCAGGGAAGACAGGCTCAGCAGCGGGCGCAAGACGATGGGCGCCTGTTGGGAGCCGGCCTGCTGGAGAAAGACGAAGGGATGGTCGACGACCAGGTCCCGGGACACCTGCCCGTAGATGTAGAGCATGATCTCCTTGGGAGCCGGGAGATTGGTCTTCGCCCGCACCCGGGTGCTGAAGCGGCCCGGCTTGTCGGCCGCCTTGATGGTCACCTTGTAGGTGAGCGGCTCCCCGGGCTTGGGTTCCACGGTGACGCGCTCGGGTTGATCGCTGACGACCTCGAGCACCTTGAAGTGCTTGGGATCCTTGGCCACGATCTTGACTTCCTTCTCGATCACCTTGCCCAGGGCGATGTTCTGCAGGTTGAGCCGCTCCGGTTCGAACCCGGCGATGACCTCGATCTGGCCCTTGACCTTGAGAACCAGGTTGGGAGTCTGGGGATCGTTGGAGGACACGGTCACGGATTTGACCAGTTGCCCGCGCCGTCCCCGGGTGCTCACCTTGACCTCGATCTTGCCTTCCCCGCCCGGGGGAATCTTGGAGGCGCTGACCAGCGCCGCCGTGCACCCTCACCCGCCGCGGGCGCGGGTGATGTTCAACACCCCCTTGCCGGTGTTGCGCACCACGAAGGTGTGCTTGACCTCTTCTCCCTGGGCCACGGTGCCGAAGTCGTACTCCGGCTGGCTGCAGGTGATCCGCGGCGCCGGTCCGCTGGCCTGGGCGGCCTTGGCCGGCAGCCTGGCAGCCGGCGCCGGGCCCTTGATGACCTTGCGGACCAGCGGTTTTTTCGCCTGCGGTCCGGCCGCCCGGGCCGGGCCGCCGCCGGCCACCGCCGCCACCAGCAACAGCAGCAACATCCTTGCTTTCATGGGAAATACCTCCCTGGTGGTTGATTCGCCTCGCCTCCGGCAAACATGACCCGCCATTGTAGGCAGCGGCGGGGCCAAAAGCAATGAAAAAACCGGTTCATCCGGGGGCCGGGGGGTCGCCGGGGGGCCCCCGGCGGCCGGATCCCGGAGACAATCACTGGATTTATGCACGGCAGTGGGTACAATCCGGCTCATGCCAGAGAAACTCATCGCCAAGGCGCGCCGCAAGCGGATCGCGGAGAAGAAAAAGGTGTTCGGGGTGGAGGTGCGCGAACACCCCGAGTCTTCCGAGGAGACGCCGGCGCCGGAGGCCGGCAAGCAAGCCCATCCCCGCCTGGGCCAGTGGTACGCCACCGCCATCTGCGGCAACGACATCACCTCCTCCTGCCTGTACGTGGCCGCCATCGCCACCCGCTTCGCCGGCCGCCTGGCTCCCTTCTGCCTGCTGCTGGTGGCGGGGCTGCTGTACCTGTTCCGCAAGATCTACTCCGAGGTGGTGGGAGCGCTGCCGCTCAACGGCGGGGCCTACAACGCCCTGCTCAACTCCACCACCAAGTTCAAGGCCTCGCTGGCCGCCTGCATGACCATCCTTTCCTACATGGCCACGGCGGTGATCAGCGCCAAGACGGCCGTGGCCTACGTCGATTCCCTGGTGAGCGTGCCGGTGCTGCCGGTGACCGTCGCCGTGCTGGCGGTGTTCATGGTGCTGAGCATCATCGGCATCACCGAGTCGGCGCGGGCGGCCATGGTCATCTTCGTCATCCATCTTTCCAGCCTGGTGCTGCTGTGCGTCCTCGGCGGCATCTACTGGATGCAGCACCCGGACATCTTCGCCGCCAACTGGCAGGCGCCCCTGCCCGGGGGCCGGGGCGTGGCCCTGGCGCTGTTCTTCGGCTTCTCCGCGGGCCTGCTGGGCATCTCCGGCTTCGAGTCCTCGGCCAACTTCGTCGAGGAGCAGGCCCCCGGGGTGTTTCCCAAGACTTTACGCAACATGTGGGTGGCGGTCACCATCTTCAACCCGCTCATCGCCCTGCTGGCGCTGGGCATGCTGCCCCTGCCGGCCATAACCGACGAGGCCAACCAGGATTTCCTGCTGGCCATCATGGGCCACACCTCCGGGGGGATGTGGCTGCAGACGGTGGTGGCCGTCGACGCCGCCCTGGTGCTGTGCGGGGCGGTGCTCACCTCCTTCGTGGGCGTGGGCGGGCTGGTGCGGCGCATGACCCTCGACCGCTGCCTGCCCCAGTTCCTGCTCAAGGAAAACCGGCGCGGCACCACCCACCGCATCTTCATCCTCTTCTTCCTGCTCTGTACCTCCATCGTGCTGCTCACCGGCGGCGACCTGCTGTCGCTGGCCGGGGTCTACACCATCTCCTTCCTGGGGGTGATGGCGCTGTTCGTGGTGGGCAACATCCTGCTCAAGGTGCGCCGGGCCAAGCTGCCGCGGCCGGTGCGGGCCGGCTGGCCCAGCGTGCTGCTGGCGCTGGTGCTGACCCTGACCGGCCTGGTGGGCAACGTGCTCATCGACCGGCGCAACCTCAACTTCTTCCTCACCTACTTCGTGCCCACGGTGCTGGTGGTGGGCCTGATGTTCCTGCGCCTGCACATCCTCAAGCTGGCCCTGGTGATGCTGCGCGGCCTGGCCGAGCGGGTGGGCCGCTTCCACGAGCGCATGAGCCGGCGCATCATGGCCAAGATGGACGAGATCAACTCCCAGGGCATCATCTTCTTCACCCGCGGCGACTCCCTGGCCATGCTCAACGCGGCCATGCTCTACGTGCGCCAGAACGAGACCACCAAGCGGGTGCGGGTGGTGCACGTCTACAAGAAAAGGGAGGACGTTCCCAAGCGCCTGGAACGCGACCTGAAGTTCCTCGACGAGGTCTACCCGGAGATCAAGATCGAGCTGGTGCTGGTCAAGGGCGAGTTCAACCCCGCCACCATCGAGCGCATCTCCCGCCAGTACGGGGTGCCCCAGAACTACATGTTCATCGGCGCCCCCGGCGACAAGTTCCCCCACAACATCGAAGACCTGGGCGGGGTGCGCATCATCCTCTCGTGAAATCCTCCCGCCCCCGACTGTGAATCCCGGCAACACCCGGCTGTGGCGAAAATTCACGAAACACCCCCCCGGTCGTTAAAAAAACCTTTTGTTTCAAGGCCAACGATCGGGCATGAAACTTGCAGTAACAACGTGCCGGAGGTTGGATCATGAAGCAGGCAGAAAAGAACACCAGGTGGACGGCGCAGAGGATCTTCGAGGTGGTGGTGCGGCCGGTTCTCATCACCGGCCTGAGCATCACCCTCATCTACCTCTACCAGCTGTCCTGATACGCTCCCCTCCCCCCGGGGACACGTCCCGCCATACCCGCGCTCCGCGCCTCATCCAGCAGCGAGGATCTTCTCCCGCAACCTGCGGGCGGCGGCCTCCGGGTCGGCGGCCGCGGTGACCGCCGTCACCACCGCCACCCGGCGCGCCCCGGCCTGCAGCACCTCGTCGATGTTTTCTTCCTTTATCCCCCCCATCACCGTGAAGGGCACCTCGAGCCGCGGACCGATGGCGGCGATGGCCCGCGGGCCCAGGAACCCGGCGTGGGGCTTGGTGCCGGTGGGAAAGATGGGACCGATGTTGACGTAGTCGGCTCCCGCCGCCTGCGCCTCCAGCGCCTGCTCGAGCGAATGGCTGCTGGCGCCGACGAGCAGCTCCGGGGCGATCCGCCGGGCGGCGGCCACCGGAAGATCCTCCCGGCCCAGGTGAACGCCGTCGGCCCCGGCGGCCAGGGCCACGTCGAGGTGATCGTTGACTATGAGCAGGATGTCCGCGGCAATCTCGCGCACCCGGCAGGCCAGCCGGTAGAGCGCTCCCTTGCCGAGATCCTTCTCCCGCAGCTGCACCATGCGACAGCCGGCGGCCACCACCGCCTCGACGATCTGCTCGCTGCCGCGCCCGCGCGAGTGCTCGGCCCCGGTCACCGGGTAGAGATCCACTTCCTCGAGCGCCTGCCGCCTTTCCCGCCGCGTCTTCATGCCGCCCGCTCCGGTCCCAGGAAGGCCGGGTCGAAGTCCTTGGTCACCACGGCGTAGCCGGCGGCGCGGATGGCCCGGGCCAACTCGGCCACGCTGCGGCGGTCGTCCGTCGAAAACTGCCCGGCGGCGGCGTCGTCGATGCTGGTGCCGTAGGCCCCGGGGGTGGTGCGGGAACCGGCGCTCATGCGCGTCACCCCCAGGGGAATGAGCCGGTCGCGCAGGCGGGCCGGCTCGCGGGTGGAGATCACCAGCTCGGCGTCCGGAAGCAGCAGGCG
>QMME01000242.1 GCA_003647095.1 Deltaproteobacteria bacterium | reverse complement strand
GTAGCCCTGCCCACCGAGTTCGTGGCCCAGGACGATCAATCGATGGTCTTCGCCTCGATAGAGACCCCCATCGGCAACAACCTGCAGCAAACCACCCGCATCCTGCGCCGGGCGGCCAAGCGCATCGAGAAGGTCATCCGTCCCGAGGAACGCAAGCTGATCGCCCTGGATGTGGGCGTGGGCAAGGGCTTCGTGGCCATTTTCGCCAAGGGCGTGCATGCCGGGCTCATCCGCGTGCCCCTGGTGCCCATGGGCCAGCGCCGGCGTTCCCAGGCCCAGATCGAGGCGGCGGTGCGCGAGGAACTCAAGAAGATGCCCGGCATCGACGCCACCGTGGCCCCGCCCTTCAATCCTCTCGGCGGCGAGGGAGACATCGAGATCCAGCTGCGCGGCTTCGACCTGGACGTCTCCCGCCACATGGGCCTGGAGCTGCGTAGCCAGCTGCTGGCAGACCCCAGCATGGCCGAGGTCACCTTTTCCATGCAAGACCAGAAACCCGAGGTGCGGGTGGAGTTCGACCGGCCCAAGCTGGCCGAGCTGGGCATCTCGGCCGCCGCCGCCGGCCAGGCCATCTCCACCTACTTCATGGGCCGTCTGGCCGGGCGCTACTCCGAGGGCGGTGACGAGTACGACATCCGCGTGCGCTTCGCCAAGGAGCACCGCCTGGACGTGGGCGAACTGGAGCGGGCCCCCATTCCTACCCCGGCCGGCCAGGTGGTACCGCTCAAGTCCGTGGCGCGGGTCAGCGTGGGCCTGGGCCCGGTCAACATCACCAGGCTGGACCAGGAGCGGGTCACCCGCCTCGTCTGCACCCTGAAGCAGGAATGGCGTGACCAGCAGGGCCAGTTGCACCGCAAGGACCTGGGCCGGGCCATCAAGCGCGTGGACACCCTGCTGGCCGGCTACTTCCAAAAACACCGCCAGCAGCTTGCTGATTTCACCTACCACATCGGCGGTACCGCCGAGGATTTCATGACCTCCATGAAGTGGCTGGGGATGGCATTGATGGTCTCCATCCTGCTGGTATTCATGGTCATGGCCAGCCAGTTCGAATCACTGCGCCAGCCGTTCATCATCCTCTTCACCGTGCCGCTGTCGGTCATCGGCGTGGTGCTGATGTTCACCATCACCCGTTCCACCATGGACATCTCCTCCATCGTGGGAGCCATCATGCTGGTGGGTATCGTGGTCAACAACGGCATCGTCATGGTCGACGCCGCCAACCAGTTCCGCACCGAGGGTCTCGACCGCCGCCGGGCCATCGCCCGGGCCGCACGCATCCGCTTGCGGCCGGTGCTCATGACCAGCCTGACCACCATCATGGCCATGGTGCCGCTGGCGCTGGAGATCGGCGAGGGCTCGGCCGGCTGGGGGGGCATGGCCAAGGCAGTCATCGGCGGGCTGACGGTGGCCTCGCTGCTGACGCTGTTCGTGGTGCCCACCATGTACACCATCTTCGCCCGCCGCCAGCCCCACCGGCGGCAGGCAACCGCTGGACGATAGCAAACGATGTAGGAAAACCGTCTCCCCCAACGGTGTCTTACAACAGGCGTTCCAACAAGTGCTTGAGCCCGTCCATCTCCACCATCCCCAGCACCACCTTGGCCAGCTTCCCCTCCCGGTCGTAGAGACGCAGTTGGGGCAGGACTCCGACCTGCCGCCGCAGCTCTCCGCCGGCCAGGCCCACCGGAAAGGAAAGATCGAGTCCCCGGCAGAAGGGTTCCAGCAACTCCTCCTGCTCGTCGAAGGCCAGCCCGACCACCCGCAGCCCGCGCCCGTACAGTCGTCGGCCCAGGTTGTCGATCCCTACCAGCAGCGGCGTGACCACGGGATTGTCGGTGGTAAACATCACCAGCAGCACCACCCGGCCGCGCAGAGACCCGGCCGGCAGCCGGTGTCCCCGGTAATCGACGAGATTTCCCGGCCACCAGGGATCACGTAGCGACGGCCCACCGGGAGCCGGGCAAGCTGCCGCCAGCAGCAGCAGGCCCGCCAGCAGCAACGCCGCCGGCTCAATCGCCGGCCGTTTCCCGCCAGACATAGACGTCTCCGGCCACCTGCTCGTCCATGGCCACCTCGCTGCCGTCCACCTCCACCACCAGCACCGGGGATTTCTGGTGCAAGCGCAGCTGCGCCCCCGGCCCTATGCCCAGCGACAGCAGCTGGTGCAGCCGGTCGTGGTGCTCGGGGCGCAGGTAGGCCACCTTGACCCAGTCGCCGCAGGGAGCCTGCCGCAGGGGCACGATGGCACTGGTGACCTTGCTGCGACCCTGCCGGCAGCATTCCCCGGGAGGAATGGGCTTGCCGTGCGGGCAGGTGGTGGGATGTCCCAGCAGGGTGCACAGGCTCTCGGTGATCTCCGGAACCACGGCGTGTTCGAAGTTGCAGGCGGCCCGTTCCGACTGTTCCCCTCCCACCCCCAGGATGTCGGTAAAGAGACGCTCGGCCAGGCGATGCCGGCGCACGATGGCCCGGGCCCGCTCCCGCCCGGCCGCCGTGAATACCACCCGCTCGCCGTCGAGTTCGATCAGTTCCTGCCGCCGCAGGCGCTCGGCGTCGCCGGTATCCACCTCGGCGTGGGCCAGTTCCAGGCATTCGTTCAGCCGATCACTGCCGTTTTCCTCGCATACCCAGATCGCCTCCAGCAGCTCATCTTCCTTGTGCCGATTGCCGTTCGTATCTTTGGCCATGGCCTTCATCCTCTCCACTCAGAAGCTGGCCCCGCCCAGCCGCAACAGCCAGCCTACCAGGCCTCCTTCGAGCACTGCCACCACTATGGAAAGCAGCACGATGACGGTGGTGACCACCGCTCCACGCTCCTTGAGCATCACCAGCAGGGTATTGATGCAGGGCAGCATCACCGTCATCACCACCAGGGTAACCAGGACCTGCACCCCGTCGTAGAGCCCGGAGTTGAGCTGCTGCACCAGCAATGCCGCTCCCGCCTCGCGCCTGATCAGCGTCATCAGGAAAGCGTCGGCCGACTCAATGGGCAGGCCCAGCAACTTTACCGATACCGGCTGCAGCAGGTGGCGGATGACGTCCAGCAGTCCGATCTTCTCCAGCCCGAACATCACCAGGGTGCCCAGCAAGAAGTAGGGTATGGCCTCGCGCATGAACCATACCAGATTGTGGTAGGAGCGCAGCAACACGTTGCGCATCTTGGGAAGACGCAGGCGCGGTACCTCCATGATGAACTCGGGCCGTCGTCCCGGCACCAGCAGGTTGGCCAGGAAGCCCACCAGGAAGAACTGCCCGGTGAGTACCAGCGCCAGCACCACACCGGCCGTCCAGTGCAGCCGGCCCAGGGCCACCATCATCACCCCCAGCAGCGGGGCGCAGGGTATGGTCATCACCAGCAGCAGGGTGGCGATCAATCGCTGCTTGCGGGTATCGAGCATGCGCGTGGTGAGCACCGCCATGGTGACGCAGGAAAACCCCATCACCACCGGCAGCACTCCCTTGCCGGTGAGTCCCACCCGGCGCATGACCCGGTCGAGCAGCAGCGACAACCGGGCCAGGTACCCGGAATCCTCGAGCACGGCGAAGGCGATGAAAAACGTGGCCAGCACCGGCAGCACGATACCCAGCGCCAGGGTGATGCCCACGCTCACCAGGCCGAACGGTCCCACCAGCAGCTCCCGTACCCAGGGCCAGGGCAACGGCTCCAGCAATCGCTCGAACGCCGGCAGCAGCAGCTGGCCGAACAGCTTGCCCTCGAGCAGGTCCACCAGCACCTGGGCCCCCAGCACTCCCACGAACAGGTAGGCCAGTACCAGCACCAGCGCGGCGAAGGGCAGACCGGTAAGCGGCTGGCGCATCCAGTTGCCCAACCGCTCCAGCCACCCGGACCGGCGCCCGGAGATATGCAGCTCTGCCCCCGCGGCCAGGTCGGCCGCCTGCTGGCGGGCCGCCTCGGCCAGTTGCATGCCGGCATCGGGCATGTGACCGTGGATCTCCTCCACCCAGGAATCGAACTTCTCCAGTTCCCGCCAGCCCAGCAGTCCGCGCAGCAGGCGCCGCACCACTCCGGGACGCACGGCCGCCAGGTAACGCAGGCCGGGCGAGAGCGCGGCGTTCTGGCCCAGGCGCCGGTCCAGTTCGTCGACCTGCTTGACCAGCCCCGCCGGCAGCTCCAGCTTCCGGCTCAGGGGCCGAGCCTGGCTCAATGCGCGCCTCAGGGTGCGCACCCCCCGGCCCTCGCGCGCCACCATCTCCACCACCGGCACCCCCAGGCGCCGGGAAAGCTCCTCCACGTCCACCCGCAGGCCCTGGGCACGGGCCTCGTCGATCATGTTCAGGGCCACCACTACCGGCAGGCCGAAGCTGCCTATCTCCAGGGCCAGGGCCAGGCCGCGACGCAGGCGGCGGGCATCGATGACCAGGATCGCCGCTCCCAGCAACTGCCGGGCCAGCAGCCAGCGCATGAGCCGGGCATCTTCCGAACGTTCGTCCAACGCCTGCACCCCGGGCAGGTCGACCAGCCAGCGAAAGGAACCGGCCTCCAGCGGCGCCAGGGTCACGGCCGCTCCCAGGCCGGGTACCTGCTGGCGCTTCACGCCTCCCCGCACCAGGGCCTCGAACAGGGTACTCTTTCCGGTCTTGAGGTTGCCCAGCAGGGCCACTGTGGCCGGACCCAGCGGGCCGCCGGTGCCGTCTCCCCGGCGTCCGCCTCGCCAGCGGTACCTGCGCTTACGACCACCTGGTTCGTTCATGCCCACGCTCCCTGCCGCCAGCATGATACGCCAGTGGTGAAGTTATTCAACCCGGCGCGGTTCACTGGTCTTCATCTATGAACCCGAAATAGCGCGCCATCCAGTAGGCCAGCAGGTAATCCGTCGGCGGCTTGATGTGGCGGGAGTTCGAGTTGCAGGAGCCCAGGCTGTAGGGGTTGCCCCACCACAGAAATGTGCTCGGGCAACGTTCGGCCACCTGGCGGGGATAGCTGCCGAGCGGATGTCCCAGCCGGTCGGTGCACACCTCCTGGCACTTGTCGGGCGGACACTGCAGGTCGGGCACGGCCTGGGAGGAGGGAAACTGCCGCAGCATGCACACGGCGTTCTCCACCGCCCCGTAGGCCGGCCCGTCGCTGCCCGGCCCCAGGGCTTTCCAGGCGGCATAGATGATGTCGAACCAGGCGTTGTTCTGCTCGGCCACCGGCCGCGGAGTATCCGGCGGGGCGAAGGCCTCGACCTGCAGGTGCCGCTGCACGGCGGCGCGAACCTGCGGGTCGAACTCGACCAGCAGCAGGTCGTGCAGGGAAGCGAAGTGCATGGAGATGTTGTTCCAGTTCGACAAGCAGGAATCCTGACCCACGTAGAGCCCGGCCTGGCCCAGGTAGTCGGTGTAGGGGCGGGGTTGCTCGCTTGGCCAGTGCAGGCAATCCACCTCCCCTCCCCTCTGCAAAAGGCAGTTTTCGTAGAAATCCTCGATGGCCGGGTCACCGCTGGCGGCGGCGCAAACCTTGACGAAGGCCAGGGCCATGGCGGCGTTGAAGCCGGGGAAATTGTCCATGGCCAGGGCATACAGGCGGCCGTGCTCCACCGGCCGGCCGTCCCAGTCGACGATCTGCAGGCGGGTGTCGACCAGCATGGTGCCGATGTCGCTGAGCATGCCCCGTACCGTCTGTTGCACCTGCTCGTCATCGACCAGCCGGTACACCGCGGCCAGGCCGAACATGTGACCGGCGTACTCGTCCTGGGAGACATTGTCCAGCCAGCACCAGCCGGCAAACTCGTCCAGGCCGCAGTGCTCGGTGGCCCGCCACTGGCCGCTCGAGGCATCGACCACCTCCACGCAGCCGGCGTCGCTCACGCGCACCCACTGGTTGTCGTCCTTCTCGACGTCGGGGACGTAGGCCTGCAGGTCATCGGGGCAGGATAGACCCTCCACCCCGGGAGGAATAAGCTGGCGGGTGAACACCCCCGGCACCCCGGTGATGGCCAGGCGTTGTCTCTCCCCCTCGAGCAGCAGCCCGATGGTGTCCAGCACCTCGGCCTCGCCGGTGACGGCGTAGCGATAGGCCTCGGCGGCCAGGTACAGTGCACTCCACAGCCCGTCGTTCTCTCCGCTGAGCCACCGCTCCACGTCCTGCCAGGTGGCCTGTTCTTCACCGACGGCCGGCCGGCTACAGTCGCTGCCGTCGCAGGCAAGCAGCACCGGCAGGACCCACCTCATGCGGGGATGCAGGTGCAGGCGGCGGACGATGTCCTCGTAGTAGACCATCTTGTCGTGCAGGCTCTCCGGGGTGGCCAAGGGGTCGTCGGGACACTCCGACCATTGCGGAGAACCGTAACGCCAGGGTTCCACGCAGGCCCCCTGTTCGCACAGCAGCCCCCGGGCCCGGCAGTCGACCTGCTCGAGGCGCCC
>QMME01000241.1 GCA_003647095.1 Deltaproteobacteria bacterium | reverse complement strand
GGCAAGGCCTTCTACGGCGTCGGTTCGGCCCCCAAGATGATCGATGTCTCCATGCAGCGCGACCGGGCCAACAACCGTGCCCGCCGCCAGATCCTGCAGATCTTCAACAACTACATCGCCTACATGATGAAGGACTACGCCCGCAGCACCACCGCCGGCGACATGAGCAAGGAAAGCTACGAGGCCGACGTGCTCCAGGTGCAGAAGACCATCTCCATCGGCGATCTCAACGGCGCCCAGATAGTCGACAGCTGGCGCGATCCCTCGGACGGCACCATCTACAGCCTGGCCGTCCTGGACCTGGCCGCGGTGGCCGAGCTGCTGGCCAACAAGGGCGAGCTGGATGCCAAGCTGCGCGACTACGTCCGCGCCAACGCCGCCAAGGCCTTCGACGACCTGGAAAAGGAAGAGGCCAAGCGCGGCCACTAGTCTTTCAGCCGCTTACAGGCACTGAAGCCGGGGAGCCATGGCCCCCGGCTTTTTTCCTGGCCATGACCGGGCGGTGATGGTAAGCAAGACGGCCGCCGGCAGGGGGCATCATCCCCCGCCGGCCATGCACCCGGGAGGACGAGATGCGACGATATGCCTGGCACCCCGCGTTGGCGACCCTGGCAGCGATGCTGCTGGCCTCCTGCGGGCCGCGCATCATCATCAAGCGCGGCGGCCCGCCCCCGGCCTGGGTGGATCGACAACCCCGGCACGCCGGCCGGTTGTGCGCGGTGGGCTACTCCGGGCCCACCTTCTACCAGCAGGACTGTGTCAAGAACGCCGCCGAGAATGCCCGTTCCCACCTGGCCGAGAGCATCAGCGTCACCATCCGCACCATTACCCTGGACATCTCCGACGGCACCCGGGGTTCGTTCGATCGCGACGTCTTCGTGGAAGGCTCGGAGTCGGCCTCCGAGGTGGTGTTGCAGGGGGCCGAGGTGCAGGCACAGTGGCTCGACGTGGAGGGGGTGCGGGGCGAGCGCAACGGCTGCTACGCCTGGGTGTGTATCGATCCCAGCAAACCGCTCGAGCAACTGGTGGACAAGCTGGAGGAGAAGAAGCTGCCCCCCAAGACGGTCGAGAAGGTGCGCCAGAACGCCGAGGCTGCCTTCAAGGAACTCGAACAACAGGAGCGGAAGCACTCCGGCCAGCCGGCGGCGACGCCCCCGCCGCCCGAGCCCGGGAAAGACCAGCCGGCCCCGGAGGCACCCGCCGGCGGCGATACCCCGGCCGGCCCCCAGGCCCTGCCGGCGGTGAGAACCATACCCTTGCAGCAACCCGGCCAGGAAACCAACGACCGGCAACCGGAAAAGGAGTGACCATGCTCGAACGCACGCTTTCCATCATCAAGCCCGACGCCTGCCGGGCCGGGCACATGGGCGAGATAATCTCCCGCTTCGAACGCGAGGGGCTGCGCATAGTGGCCATGCGCCTGCTGCGGTTGACCCGTCCCCAGGCCGAGGGCTTCTACGCCGTACACCGCGAGCGGCCCTTCTTCGCCGACCTGGTCGAGTTCATGACCTCGGGACCGGTGGTGGTCATGGTGCTGGAGGGCGAGAACGCCATCGAGCGCAATCGCCGCATCATGGGCGCCACCGACCCGGCCCAGGCGGCCGAGGGCACCCTGCGCAAGCTGTTCGCCAGCAACATCCAGAACAACGCCGTGCACGGCTCCGACGGCCCCGACACGGCGCGCACCGAGGTGGCCTACTTCTTCTCCACCCTCGACCAGGTCGACTGGGACTGAGCCCCCCTCCCCTTCCAGAAAGCCCCAACCTTGCCAAAAGTGAACTCCCGGGCCATGGCGCGCAGCGCTGTCCGGGCCAACCGATTCAACCGGCAACACTTCATCCCCGCAGTTGCTTACGCAACTGCAGGGTAAAAAAACGCCGGCTGCTCGCGGCAGCCGGCGCCCGGTTCAGTAAGCCGATCGCAACCAGACATCAACCGCCACACATGGCGGTGACCACGGCCACACCCTGGTCCTTGCAGGTGTTCTCCTCCAGGCAGGCCTCGGCGGCCGCCTTGGCGTCGCCGGTGCACTCGGCCGTCTGGCCGCCACCGTCGTCGCCGGCCACGCACTGGCAGTCCTGGGCGTTCATGTCGGGCACCTTGTGACCGTCGTTCCAGCAGGTGCAGTAACAGCAATCGGTCTGCTGGGCGCAGGCCTCGTCCATGCCCTGCATCATGAGGTTGGCGGCGTCCTCGCAAACGCTGCCGCTGCTGCCGCATCCCACCACCAGGCCGAAGGCCGCCAGGGTGATTGCCACGATAGCCACTTTCTTCATCTCGTCCTCCCTTGGAAAGAGTTCTCAAAGCAAACAACGCCGAAAAGCAGGTTCCTGCCGCGATTGCCGCAAAATCTGTACCAACTCGCATCCGCTTGTCAAGTTATTACCCGGGATGCCCGTCGTCGTCTTACGACGAGCGGCGGCTCGAATAATTCATCCGGGGATTTGATCTCGACGCGCCGCGGTGGTATGGTCCGCGCCGATTTCGTGGGTTTTTGGGTAGTAACGGAGGAGTGAAGGAAGGCGATGACTGGCAACGAGCTGATACTCCTGGTCGGCCTGGCGGTTTACTGCCTGTGCGCGACCGCCCTGTTTCTCTACGGGCTGAACTGCTACGTGATGATTTGGCTTTTCAGCCGGGCCCGGCAGCGGCAGGAAAGCGAGGACCGGCAGCTGCTGGAGCGCTTCCGGCGGGAATACGGTGACGAGGACCTTCCCCCGGTGACAGTGCAACTGCCCGTGTTTAATGAAAGATTCGTCATTGAACGGCTGCTGCGGGCGGCCTGCGCCCTGGATTATCCTCGTGACCTGCTGGAGATCCAGGTGCTGGACGACTCCACCGACGATTCTCTGGAATTGACCGCCCGCCTGGTGGACGAACTGCGGGCCGCCGGGCACGACATCCACCACATCCATCGCCAGGAACGCCGGGGATTCAAGGCCGGGGCCCTGGCCGAGGGCATGCGCCGGGCCCGCGGCGAGCATTTCGCCGTGTTCGACGCCGACTTCGTTCCTCCCCCGGATTTCCTGCGCCGCACCATCCCCTTCCTGGTCATGGACCGGAGCTGCGGATTCGTGCAGACCCGCTGGGGCCACCGCAACCGGGAATTTTCCGGCCTGACCATGGCCCAGTCCATCGGTATCGACGGCCACTTCGTGGTGGAACAGTCGGCCCGGGCCTGGAACGGCCTGTACCTGAACTTCAACGGCACCGCCGGGGTATGGCGGCGCCAAGCCATAGAAGAGGCCGGCGGCTGGCAGGACGACACCATCACCGAGGACCTGGACCTGTCCTACCGGGCGCAGCTGGCCGGCTGGCAAGGGCGCTTCCTGTTCGATGCCGTGACCCCGGCCGAGCTGCCCACCAGCATCAACGCCTTCAAGTCCCAGCAGTACCGCTGGGCCAAGGGTTCCATCCAGACGGCCATGAAGCTGCTGCCGCGCATCCTGCGCCAGCCCGACGTGGGCGGCTTCAAGAAGCTGCAGGCGGTGCTGCACCTGACCCACTACCTGGTGCATCCCACCATCTTCGTGATGGTGCTGCTGGTGCTGCCCCTGCTCATGGCCGCCCGGGACGCCTTCCAGCCCATCGTGGTCATTCCCCTGCTGGTGCTGATGGTGCTTTCCATGGCCGCCCCCAGCACCCTGTACATCTTCTCCCAGAAGGTGGCCTATCCCGGAGACTGGAAGCGCCGGCTCTGGTACCTGCCCCTGCTGACGGTGCTGGGCATGGGGCTGGCCATCAACAACACCCTGGGGGTGTTCGGAGCCATCTTCGGACGCAAGCGCCGGGACGAGTTTGTGCGCACCCCCAAGCTGGGCATGCTGGCCGAGGTGCACTCCGTCTCCGGCTCCACCGCCTCGCTGTACCGGGCCGGCGCCCTGCGCAAGAAGGTGGCCGAGTACCGCATTCCGCTCAAGGGCATGTTCCTCATCGAGGGCTTCATGTGCCTGTGGTCGGTGGCCGCCTTCCTGCAGTACATGGCGCTGTACAAGTTCATCATCGGCCCCATCCTGCTGCTGCACGCCACCGGGTTCGGCTACGTGTGCGTGACCTCCATCATCCACGAAAGCCGCACCCGGCGCCTCTCGGCCGGGGGATGAACCGTAGCTTCCGGGCCGTGGCGCGCAGCGCTGTCGGAGCTTGTCGATTCAACTCTCTGAAATTTGCCACGCAGTTGCTCATGCAACTATGGGCTTGACAAAACGAATATTTAGACCCACTATATCGGTATCGTGGTAAAAGTATCGATTACTCGATAAGCAAGGCAATAACATGTCGATAAGAAAAAATAAAACCAAAGAAATTATTGCGACGAGAGTCCGCGAACTAAGAAAGCAGCGCCGCTGGACACAGGCCGAGTTCGCCAGGCGTCTCGGGCTCTCGCAGAGCCGCCTCAGCGAGATCGAGCGCGGTGCCGGCTCGTTCACGGCCGAGCAATTCCTCACTATACTGAGTTTGTTCAACGTCACTGTCACCGACTTCGCTCCAGAACTCGCGTCGGATCCCGAAGCAGAACTTCAAAAAGCACTAACACGGCTCGGAGCAACTCATCTCCGCGAGAATGAGAATGTTGTCCCCAGCGAATTCTACGACGATCCCGGCGTGGTGGTTAGAGAAACTCTGGTGGTAGGATCACCACGACTGTTGACTGCGCTCGGCCCGGTGCTCGTGCTTCATGTCGACCACATCCAGTTAAGAAAACTCCACGCGCGGCTAGCCGAGTTGGGGCTGGAGCGCCGGCTCGGTTGGCTCATCGACAATGTTCTTGAGGCGATTCGCAGCGAACTGAAGCATGCCCTGCCTCGGTTGTGGACCAAGCGCTATCGCCGAGCCGCGATAGTCCTCGACACGTTTCTTGAGTATGCAAGAGCCTCGTCACCGAAACAATCCAACGACGCAGTTGGCCCGGACATACTCGATCCAAGTATTCGTACCAAGCGGACACTGGAAGAAGTGAAAGCAGCGTCATCTCCGATCTCACGGCGCTGGAACATCGTGACCGGCCTACAACCAGAAGACTTCTTGCACGCCCTAGGAGAGGCTCGTGCCGGTCTTTGAACATTTCTTCCAGGAGATCGACAGCGATATATACACCATCGACGAGACCGAGATCGAGCTGCCGGGCTGGGTCTAGTATTCTGATGTAGCAGAAATTGCGACACTCGGCACCTGTTTTCAGGCGCCTCTCGGCCGGGGGATGAACCGTAGCTTCACTCCCGGCCGTACTCCTGCACCACCTCGTAGAGCAACTCCCCGTCCTCGGTGACGAACGACTGCGGGCAGCCGTAGACCTCGCAGATGCCCACGGCGCCCAGCTCCTGTGGATCCGGAGTCAGGTACACCGCCCGCCGGTAGGCTCCCACCCGGCAGGTACAGGGCACCAGCTGGCGCAAAGGTTCCCGGCACTCCGGGCAGAGCAGGCGCAGGCGGGTTCCATCGGGCAGTTCGGGCCCCTCCTTGCGGGGATCGTTGATGATGGGCGAGAGGTAGAAATCCTCGCGCGGGCCGCCCTCGCCCACCTCGGCCAGGATGTGGATGGCCGGCAGGCCGTCGAAGGTGACGCCGGTGACGGTGAGATCGTGGCCGTTGTGGCAGTAGAGCTTGGGGATCCACAGCCGGTCGCCGTCGCGGCGGATGTGAGAGGTGTCGGAGAAGGGGTAGTCCTCAAGGTATTGTTCGAGTTTCTGTCTGGCCATGGGCAAGCTCCCGTTATTTCGTCCTGGTATCCTGGATAACACAGCCCCCACCCCGGCCACAAGAACTCATGCCGCGGAGGCTCAGAGGTGTGACCGCCTACAGGGTTCCTTCCAGGTAGAGCGACAGGCGCAGGCCGGCGATTTCCAGCAGCGGCTGCCAGAAGTTAGGCACGTTCCACTGCAACTCGCCATCCAGGGTATGGGCCGAGGCCAGCACACGGCCGAAATCGGCCAGGTGCACGCCGGCCAGTTCGATGCTGCGGGCGATGGTGCCATCGATTAACTCGCCGATGTAGTACAGGTGCACCTTCACCGGGGGCGTCTTCAGCGCCAGCCGCGGTTGCAACAGGTGCAGGTTGTACTCTATGCGCCCCAGCTGCGTGGAGATGAATCCCCGGCCCCGGGCTCGCCACCGGCCAGCTTGGCCCAGGCCGAGGTGTGCCGGGGCCGCGAGCGGGTGGTGATGGAACTCACTACCAGCAGCCGTTCATCGAGCCGAGGCGAGGGATTCAACACGCTATCTCGAAGGATTTGCGGAGGTTCTACGCCCGTGCTGGGGCCCCCGTCCCCCTCGTCCCGTGAACGTGTTATAATGACCGGCAGAAGCCGTGGCCGGGGCGAAGGCGAGGCGGGGCGGGTCGAGCAGCCGGCCGCGGCGAGAGGGGAGCCGGCCATGAATGCAAGTAACCGG
>QMME01000240.1 GCA_003647095.1 Deltaproteobacteria bacterium | reverse complement strand
TGCAGGTAACGACGTCCCCTCCCGGCAGGCCCCTTCCACCCCCTCCGCCTTGCCTCCGGGCTCCCGAACACATCCCTCCCCTCCAGAAAAACCCTGCTGTTGCCAGGCCAATGGGACTGTCCCTTGGAAGTCGAAGTCTTTCACTCGCGCAACCCGTGCCGGGCGGCGATGCGGCCGAACATCTGTGCCAGGCCCAGGCCGATGCGAAACAGCGACTCGGCATCCAGGTTGCGTTCGGCCGAGCGCTCGAAGTAGACCGACACCTCTGCCGGCAGCTCCTCCTCGGCCCGGTTCAAGCCCACCAGCACCGGCACCAGCGGCAGCGGCCGCAGCAGGAAGGTCTCGTCGTGGCTGAAACCGGCCAGGCCCCGCTGCTCGGCGAACAGCTCCAAGACGTCGCAGAACAGCTCGCTGTCGGCCCCCGCCAGGCGGGCCAGCGGTTCCAGCACCCGGTGGCTGAAGTAGGGCACCCAGTTGCTGGCGTAACCCAGCTCCGCGAAACGCACCCAGTCGCCGCGCGGCGGCACCCCGGCCGAGTCGCGCACGTAGCGCAGCAGCGGCACGTGCAGCCAGGGGTTCTGGTGGCAGTCGGAGTGCAGGCCGCCCTGCCGGTCCAACTCGAACAGCTTGCCCAGGCAGCGCAGCACCAGCCGCCCGTCGCGCATCCAGCCACCCAGCAACCCGGCCCGGGCGGCCAGATCCACCTCGCCGAAACGTTGCCGCAACTCGCGCAGCAGCGTTTCCCCCGTCCAGTCGCGCTCGCCCGGGTCACCCAGGCGCCCGCTCAGTTCGGCGGCCAGTCGGGCATCGAGGCGGGGGCACTGCTCGAGCCGTCGCTGGCCCTGGAACACCAGGGCGGCGAAGGCCAGGCAGGTGCGTTCGCCGCACTCGCCGCAGTTGGAACCATCGAGCGATTTGAGGATGTCCAGGGTGGTCAACTGGCCACCCGGGACCGCCGGCTTGCTGGCCCTGGTCGTCACCCGGCCTCCCGCGCTACTGCACCACCGGTATGCCGTCGTGCAGCAAGGTATCGAGAAATCCCGTGTAGTGGCGCTGGGCATCGGGATTGTCGAACACCGCGAAGTGGCCGTCGTCGGGATACTGGGCCAGCACCGCGGTGATGCTCTCGCCGCCGGGTCCGCCGGCATTGCCGCTGACCGGGGGAGCGAGCGCCTCCCGCCCCCGCAGGCGCATGGCCTCGATCTCCCGCACCACCGGCTCCATGAGGTAGCAGCCGGCGGCGGCGGCCAGGTTCTCGATCTGCCGGGGCATGGTCATCTCGTCGTGCAGGCCTTCCGAGAAGTATACGTGCCGGGGGGCCGTCCCCGCGACCGGCTCCAGCAGGATGCGGCTGGCGTAGTTGATGGGATCGGCTCGCTCGGCGTAGGCCTGGAAGACGTTTATCACCGGGTGATCGAGGTCGAGTTCCTCGTCGACGAGGCCCATGCCCAGCACCAGCAGCGCGCGGATGTCGATGGGGTTCTTGCGCTCCAGCAGCACGATCCCCAGCCCGCCTCCCGAGGCACTGAGCACCGCCCCCCGCACGGCGGCGGCCGAGCCCAGGAAGATGGGCCCGGTTATCCCTCCCTGGGAGTGGCCCATGAAGGCCAGGCGTTCGCCGTCCAGGGGAATGTCCCGGCCGCCGGGCGCCACCGCGGCCGGAACCACCAGCTGGCCGGCCAGGCGCTCCACCACCAGCATGTCGGCCGCGCCCTGGCGGAAGTTGTCCCGGAAGGCTTCCAGGTTGTTGATGTTGAAGGTTATCGAGGTCTCGTCGCGGCCCCAGGGATTGCGCTCTCCGTGCAGCGGCTGGTCGATGCCCAAAGTGGCCACGCCCCGTGCCCCCAGCAGGTCGCAGACGTCGCCCGGGGAGTTGCAGAAGGTGAAGCGGTCGCCGCCGGTACCGTGGTGGTAGAGCACCAGCGGCCAACCACTCGCGGGTGGATCACCATCCGGCACGGCCAGGGTGAAGGCCACGTGCTCCGTGCGCTGCACCAGCGGCCGGCCTTGCTCGTCGAAGACGAAGCCGCCGCCGCCGGCGAAGTCCGGAGGCTGGCCGGCCTGGTACTGGGGCAAGTCGAACCAGGCCTCGAAAAGGTGCAGCGAACCGTGCCGGCCCAGGTAGGCCCAGTCCCGGGGGGCCTCCAGGTTCCGGGTGCGCACGAACCGGGCCACCCGGTCCATCTCCTCGGCGACTTCCTGGGTGGTGAACACCGTCAGCGCGGCGACCTGGCCCCGCGCAACGCCGCTCAGTTGCTCGATGTCGTCCAGCGCCGGGTTGACCAGTTCCCACCAGCCGGCCAACAGGGGATCTTCCGGCCGCTGGGCGTACTTGAGCCGCTCGAAGGCATCGGGGCAGCCCAGGGGCCGGCCCCCGGCGGACAACACCGCCCGGGTCACCACCGCCGCGTAGCGGGTGCGCGAACGCAGGGGAAATCCCTCCAGGGGACGCACCACCAAGGTGTGCGCCGGGGTGAACTGGCGGGCCTGCTCCAGGTAGTGCACCGCCACGGGAATGCGCCGGCCGCGTTCCGGGCCGGAGGAAATGTCCAGCAGGAAGACGCTGGAATCGTCCTCGCAGGTGGCGGCCGGCGAGACCGGCAGGCTGGCGGCGGCCAGGGCACCGTGGAACACGAAGTAGGCCGCCGAGTTGGTGCCGCTGCCGCGGGTAGTGGGCCCGGCCACCGACAACCAGTCGTCGAGCAGCGAACTGCCGGCGGGATTGGGAAAGGCAGCCAGGTCCATCCCGCCGTCCCCGTCGAGGCGGGTGTCGGCCGGCCAGGGGGCGGCGAAGAAGTCCCGCACCAGCCGGGCCGGTTCGAACACCAGGGCCACGCCCGGCAGGGAGCAATCGCCTGCGCTCGGGCAAGAGCCCTGGTAACCGTTTCCGCCGCCGGTCGCGCAGCCGGCGACCAGCCAGGTCAATGCCAGCAGGCAGCCTCTGCTCATCGTTTCTCCTCCCAGGCCCGGGCCGGCAGCCGGCGGTACATGAGGTCCAGGTCCGGCTCGTCCAGCCCCAGGTGCCAGTTGACCAGGTGATCGATGGCGGCATCCAGCCAGCGGCAGCGCTGCCGGTCCTGCTGTTGCTCGCGCAGCAGGGCCGCCCGGCCGATGAGCATGGCCACGGCCCGGTCGCCCCGGTCCGGGGCCCCCCAGCCGGCGGTGATCTGGCGAATGGCTCCCAGCACCGAGTAGTTGCCGCCGGCCAGCAATTCCGTGGCCCGCTCCAGGAAACCCGCGAGCATCTCCGGCGGGAACTCGCTGGTGAGAGACGGCCAGGGCAGGGCCTTGATCTCGTAGATGTTGATGTTGTTGTTGGAGCTGGTCAGGCGGAAGCGCCACTCGTAGGGGGTGGAGTTGAGCAACCCCAGCAGGTAGCCGCTGGCCACCTCTTGCGGCCAGTCGTCGAGGCCCCGGGGCAACCAGTAGTTCACCGAGTTGCCCAGATAGGTCCCGGCCGGTACCCGTGCCGCTACCAGGCGCCGGCCGGCTTCCATGTTGACGATGCCCGTCTGGGCGATGCGGCTGCCAGCCAGGTGTTCCCGCCAGGGTCCGTTGCCTTTCTTGCGGGCGAAGCCCCGGGCATCCAGCCAGCGCTCCTTGCTCTTGCCGGTGCCCAGGTCGACCCGGTAGGGAGCCATGTGTTCACCCCGCACCAACAGCTCGCCGCCCGGCCGGGAACGCATGAAGGGCCGGAAGAATGTCTGGTCCACCTCCCCCACCCGGCCCAGGGCCACCTGTTCGAAGCTGCCCGTACTGGCCCGGCGCAGGCGGGCCGCCAGGGCCAGCGCCTCCGGGGAAGCCAGGGGAATGCACAGCTCTTTTTCATCGAGTGCCTCGATCCAGGAGTGCTCGATCAGCATTGCCTGTTGCTCGCCCAGGTGCACCTCCAGCGCCTGCCGGCATTCTTCCTTGACGACACCCAGCCACACCACGGCCTGGCCCACCCCGGCAAACACCTGCTCGCTCTCCGGGTAGGCGTGCAGGCGCCTCAGCCAGCCGCTTTCCAGCAACCGGCGGCGCAGCTTGCCGGCACTGCGATCGGTGGTGAAACCGGCGGGCAGCACGATGGCCAGCCGTCCTCCCGGCCGCAGCAACTGCAGGCAACGCTCCAGAAACAGGCGCCAGGTATTCAGGTTGCCTTGCAGGGCCAGTTGATAGCCGCTTCGGCGAATGCGCTCGGCGTATTCCTCGAGACCACGGCGCCGGGAATAGCCGCGCAACACTTCGAAAGGGGGATTGGTCACGATGATGTCGAAGCCACCATCGTCCAGTTGCCCGCCGAAGACACTTGACCAGTCCAGGCAGCCTTCTTGCCGCTCGCCGAGGGAACCGCAGATGGCGTCGGCCACCGTCACCAGCCGCTCCAATCCGGCCACCGGCCCCTGCAGCGGATCGGCTGCCAGCCAGAAACGGGTGCGGCAAATGGCCGCCGCCAGGGGATCCACCTCCACCCCGCGCAGGGTCGACTGCACCAGTTGCCGGCAGGCAACGGCCCGCTGCGCATCGGCAGCCGGCGGCAACAGCCTCTGGGCCAGCGCCCACAGCAGGCGGCCGCTGCCACAGGCGGGATCGAGCACGGCCCGCGGCGGCCGCTGCTCGTGTTCCGGCAACAGCCAGGCAGCCATCTGCTCGGCCAGCCAGCCGGGGGTGAAAAACAACCCCGCCCGGCGGCGCCCCTGGCGGGCCCGGGAGATTTTCAGCGTGCCCTGCCGGTTGCGGGTCAGCTTCACGTCCGCCAGCAGCTGGTACAACTCCCCCAGCCCCGGCGACTCGCCGAGATCGTCCCGGGCAGCCACGTCCCGGCGCAGCTGCTCGAGCTCCAGGGGTTCGAGCTCCGCCAGCAGCGGGCAGGCGCTCCGCTCGGCCAGCCGCCACAGGCCGTCCCGGTCGGTGGCCGGCGGTGCCCCGGGGCGCCCGGCCAGCCGGGCGAACATCGCTCCCAGCAGCAGGGCCAGCTTGCTGCGCCGCTCCAGGGTGGCCGTCTGCAGCCGGCCGCCGGAGGCGATGCGCCGGGCCGTATCCGCCAGCAGCTTGCCGACGTCAGCTCCCCCGCTTCTTGCTTCCACGCCTTCCGGCACCATCACGACTCCTCCGTCCCGGCATCATCTTCGGGCTGCCTCCGGGCCAGGGCGGCATCGCGTACCCTGATCTCGAAGCGTCCCCCGGCGCGAGGAGTGATGGTGACGTTGCCCAGGCGCAGGCGTCGGGCCGACTGGCAACCGGACTGGCAGCGCTTGTCGAACCACTGGGCCAGGCTCTGTTGCTGATCGCTGCGACCCAGGTCGACATTGAGGAGCTTGCACAGGTCGTCCACCTCCACCCGGCCCGAGACCTGGTAGCGGCCGGGACTGTACTCGCGGATGAGCTCGCCTTCCTCCTCGTCGGTCTCGTCCTGGATGTCACCGACGATCTCCTCGAGGATGTCCTCCATGGTGATGATGCCGATGATCTCGCCCTGCTCGTCCTCGACGGCCGCCATGTGGGAGCGGTTGATTTGCATGTCCCGCAGCAACTCATCGGCCTCGAGATCGGCGTTGACCCGCATCAAGGGACGCACGTAACGCCGCCAGTTTTCCCGGGCGCCATCCAGGTGGGCCAGCAGGTCCTTGACCAGCAGCAGGCCGATCATGTCGGATACATCCTGGCGATATACCGGGTAGCGGGTGTTCTCGGTCTCGACGAACTCGCGCAGGATGTCGTCGAAGGTGGCCGCTTCGCTGATGGCATCCACGTTTTCCAGGGGGATCATGATGCGCCGCACGGGAATGTCCTTGAGCGCCAGCACCTCCCGGGTCATGCGCGTCTCGGCCGGTTCCAGCTCGCCGTCGCGGGCGCCCAGGTTGATGGCGGTGATCAGCTCCTTGCGGGAGAAACGCCGGGCCCGGCCTTCCTGGTCTCGCACCACCGGCCACAGCATCAACTGCGAGATTCCGGAGGTCACCCACACCACCGGCAGAAACAGCCAGGAGAACACCCGGATGGGCCCAGACACTTGCATTGCCAGCCGCTCGGGCATGAGGGTGGCCAGGGTCTTGGGGGTGATCTCGGCGAATACCAGCAACAACAGGGTCACCAGTACGGTGGCCTTGACCGGGCCGAAGAGAACCGTGGCCACGGCCGCGGCCATGACGTTGACCAGGTTGTTGCCCACCAGGATGGTGGCCAGCAGTTCGGAGGGCTCGCGCAGCAGCTCCAGGGCCCGGCGCGCCCCGCGGTTGCCGCCCTCGGCCAGGTGGTTGAGCCTGATGCGACCACTGCCGATGAGCGCCGTCTCCGAGCCCGAGAAGAAGGCCGACAAGATCACCAGTCCCACCAGGGCCAGGGCCGGCCAGATCCACACTGTTTCCATGCAGCTATCCTCCGGTCACACGACGGCATCCAGTATGCCACCAGCCCGGTACCGCT
>QMME01000239.1 GCA_003647095.1 Deltaproteobacteria bacterium | reverse complement strand
GGTCCGGGGTTGTGTTTTCCAGTTGATGGGGATAAAAAGCGATTAAACAAAAGCGGGTCGACCGACGGCCGTGGAGGAAGAATGGCTGGCGGAGGGAGCGGAAAGTCCACGGAAAGAGATCTCCGAGAGGCGAAGCGCCAGATTGCCGAGTTGGAGGACGAGCTCGTTGATCGCGAACAGGAACTGTCTCAGCAGAGAGAGTTGCTGCGCCGGGAACACGAACGCATCCAATCCTTCATGGGGCTGGGTGAGGTCCTGTTCGTGGCCATGGATCGGCAGGGGAAGGTGACGCTGGTGAACCGGAAAGCCTGCGAGGTGCTCGGCTATTCCCAGGAGGAGATCACCGGCAAGGAATGGTTTTCAAAATTTCTGCCGGTCACCATCAGGGATGAGGTTCGGAAGGTATTCCGGCGGCTCATGGCGGGCGAGATCGAGCCGATGGAATTTTTCGAAAACCCCCTTCTTACCGCCAGCGGTGAGGAGAGGCTAATCGCCTGGCACAACACCGTGATGAGGGACCGGGCGGGTGAGATCTGCGGTACGCTGAGCGCGGGTGCGGACGTCACCGAGCTGAAAAGGGCCGAGAGGGAGCGCCAGGCCCTGGAACAGCAACTGCGGCAGGCTCAGAAAATGGAGTCGATCGGGCGGTTGGCCGGCGGCATCGCGCATGACTTCAACAATCTGTTGACCGTCATCAACAACTACGCCCAAATGGTACGGGACGAACTGCTTCCTGACAGTCCGCTGCAGGAAGATCTGGGGCAGATCATCGCTGCCGGTCAACGAGCGGCCGACCTTACCGGCCAGCTGCTGGCTTTCAGCCGCAAGCAGATCCTGGAACCACGCGTCCTCGACATCAACGAGGTGCTCGTCGGCATCCTGCCGTTGTTGGAACGCTTGCTGGGGGAGGACATCGAAATAAAACTGGAACAGGCTGTTGGACTCGGGCACGTACGGGCCGATCGTTCCCAACTCGAGCAGGTCATCATGAACCTGGCGGTGAACGCTCGGGACGCCATGCCCGAGGGTGGGCTGCTGGTCATGGAGACGGCCGACGTCCAGTTGGATGATGCCTACGCCGCCGCCCACCCGGAGGCGAGCCCGGGTCCGCACGTTATGCTGGCCGTCAGCGACAGTGGCCAGGGCATGAGTAACGAGGTGTGCGAGCGCATCTTCGAGCCCTTCTTCACCACCAAGGAAAAGGGCCGGGGCAGCGGATTGGGGCTGTCCGTGGTGTACGGAATCGTCAAGCAGAGCGGGGGCAACATCTGGGTCTACTCCGAGCCTGGTCGGGGCAGTACCTTCAAGATCTACTTGCCTCGGGTGGATGACGAATGCGTGGAACCCGAACAGGAGACGGCAGGCGGGGATCCCGGAGGCAGCGAAACCGTACTGGTTGTGGAAGACGAGCGAGCGGTCCGGGAGTTGGTGGTACGCATCCTGCGCGGGGCCGGCTACCAGGTGCTGGCGGCGCAAAGTGCTGCCGACGTGGAGCAGCAGGTCGGGCAATCGGGTGGTCGAATCGACCTGTTGCTTACCGACGTGGTCATGCCCGGTGGGAGCGGCAAGCGGCTGGCAGAACTCCTGGTGGAAAGACATCGGGAAATGAAGGTGCTCTTCATGTCAGGTTACACTGACAATGCCATCGCCCACCACGGGGTGCTGGAGCCGGGGACTTGGTTCATCGCCAAGCCATTCGGCGCCGGAGAATTGCTTCGCAAGGTCAGGCAGGTGTTGGACGAGACCTGAGCTGCTGATCTGGCGGCGTTTCTTGACAACACCCCTCCGGGCGCACAACATTGGCCGGCAAGGCCATGAAAAGACTACCCGTGAAGATCGTGTTGGTGGCGCTGCTGGTAGCGGCTGGGGGACCTTCCCTCCGGGCCCAGATGTTCAACGTCACCTTCCTGCACACCCCGCCGGCCCAGGTGGTGGAGGGCAAGGCCATCGAGATTGCCGGCAACATCATCGGTGCCGATCAAGTGAGCATCGCCGCCCTGCTGTTCCGGCGCCAGGGAGGCAGCGAGTACGAGGTCAGGGAGCTGTCGCTGGTAAGCGGCGATCGTTACCGGGGCACCATACCCGCCAAGTTCGTCAAGCCGCCGGGGGTGGAGTACTACTGCTACGCCGTCGATTTCGAGGGCAACAAGCACGTGGTGTTCGCTTCCGAAAAGAAGCCGCAGTTCATCAAGGTGGTGTCGCTGGAGCAGGCCGCCCGTCGCCAGGGGGTGAAGCTACCCCCCCAGGTGAAGCCGGCTCCCCCGCCGGCGGCCGGGAAGGAAAAGCCCGCTGACGCCGACCGGGAGCCGGCAGCGGCGGATCCCGACTGCCTGGCGGCGGGAGCCGCCGGTCCTCTTTCCCGCTCCCCGCTGGTGGAGACGGTGGTGACCCGGGAGCAGATTGTCGCCGGCGGCTGGCGTACCCTGGCCGAGGTGCTGGACCGGCTGGCGGGGTTGACGGTGTCGCGTACCGTCTCCGGGGGGTACCGGCTGGCGCTGCGCGGGGTACCGGCCGGTCCCGAGGTGTTGCTGCTGCTCGATGGCCAACCCCTGAGCAATCCCTACGACGGCCGGCTGCTGCTGGAATTCCCCGCCGCAGCCATCGAACGGGTGGAAGTGCTGCGCGAGCCCGCCGCCGGCCTGCACGGTGCCGGGGCGCTGCAGGGAGTGATCGACGTACGCACCCGCCGCCAGGCGCAGCCCGGCGGCAGTGTCGCCTGGGGTCGTTTCAACGATGTCCTGGCCGCGACCGGAGGGGGGCTGGAGGGCGAGAACTTCGCGGTGGGTGGCCAACTGCAGTTCTTCTACACCGCGGGGCAGGATCGCCAGGTGGACAGCGACGTGCTCACCGGCGTGGGGGACGACGATCCCGGCCACGATGTGTCCAACACCCCCGGCCCGGTGGATGACGGCCGGCTGCAGTTGCACGCCCAGACCCGGGGACGGGTGGGCCGGCTGGGCGGGGGTGAGCTGGACTGGCTGGCGCGCTATTTCTGGCAGCGCCGCGGGGCGCTGGTGGGCAAGTACGATTCCCTCGACAACGGGTCGCGGCTGGGTCTGCACCTGGTCCAGGTGCAGGCGGGATACCGGCTGGCGGTGCTCGAGCAGCTGGATCTGCTGGCGCGGATCTTCTTCGACGGGCGCTGGAGTGACGAGGCCTTCCAGGTCATCTCCGGCGACAACGATACCAAGTACCAGGCCGAGGGTCCCGACGGGCCGGTGCGCCTGGACGACGGCCTGCGCGAGTCGCTGGCCACCGCCATCTACCAGGTGCTGGGAAGGCTGGGCAGCGAGTGGCGGCCGTTACCCGGCAACAGCTTGCTGTTCGGCGTGGACGTCGGCTACACCCTGCTGGAGGAAATGACCCTGCAGCGCAGCACCGGCACCACCCCCTGTCCCCAGCAGGGCCTGCTCATCCAGGGTTACCTGCTGGAGTGTGGCAGCCGTGACGGCCCCGGGGCGGGCCGGGATCGCCTGCTGGTCTCCACCTCCCTGCGCGACACCTGGCGCGACGCCGGTCTCCAGGGCCTCGATTTCCTGGCTGCCTTTCGCCTGGACTGGGCCAGTGACTACGGGCTGGCCCTGGGGCCACAGGTGGCCCTGGTCTACAACCCCGTCGACTGGTTCGGGGTGCGTACTTCCTATTCCATGTCCTACCGGGCCCCGACGCTGCAGGAACTGTACGAGGATGCCGCCTTCGACCCCGTACGCGGCACGGCCGGCAATCCCCGGCTGGAGCCGGTCCGCAACCATCACTGGTCGCTGGGCCTGCAGAGCCGCCTGGGGCAGGGGCGCCTGCGGGCCCGGCTGGCGGCGGCGTTCTTCCTGACCTGGCTGCGTTCCAACATCATCGGCCTCGATCCGGGCGGCAGCGCACCCAGCTACCAGAACGACGAGGCCCTGGATATCATGGGTTGCGAGTTGGAGGCCGACTTCCGGTTCGGGCGGCGCAGCCACCTGTGGATGAACGGCTCCTGGTTCCGTGCCTCGGTACATGCCTCCGGCCAGGCCCGTAGCAGTTATCTCACCGATTCTCCGCAGCTCCGTTTCAACCTGGGCCTGGACGTGGAACTGGCCGACTGGCTGAACCTGTACCTGGACGTGCGACTGGGAGCGGAGCGGCGCAACAACGTACGCCGCCCCCTGGAGATGTTGCATGCCTTCCGCATTCCCGCCTACAGCCTGTTGCGGGTGGGACTGTTCACCCAACCGCTGCTGTTCGGTCACCTGGGCTTCTTTGCCTACGCCGACAACCTGCTGGGCCAGGACATGCGCGATCCGGCACCACGGCCCGACCGCCTGCCGGGCCTGATTCCGGTGCAACCATTTACCTTCCTGGTAGGCGCGAGGTGGATGCCGTGAACAAACGTCGTTTCCAGGTCGGGCAGGTGAACCCCAGGCTGCTGCTGTTGCTGCTGTGCTGGGGGCCCGGCTGCGCGGTGTACAACGACTCCTGCCCGGTGGGCGATCCGGAGGTGTGGGGGCGCATCAACGTGGAGCTGGACATTCGTGAACAGTTCGTGCGCCAGTGCGAGGCCCCCGTGGGCAATTTCATCACCGACGCCATGCTCGGCTACGACTACGGCCTGCAGGACCAGAACGGCGAGAGCATCATCCCCCGGGTGGCGCTGATCAACGCCGGGGCCATCCGCGACGCCGTCTCCTGCGGCGCAGCCGGCGAGGAGAGCCGCCGCTCGATTCCCCGCGGCCCGGTCACCGATCAGGACGTCTTTCAACTGCTGCCTTTCCAGAACACCATCGTGGTTGCCAGCATGACCGGCGCCCAGCTCAAGGACGTGCTGGAATGGGGGGTGAGCAACCTGAACTTGCCGGGGGAAGCTAGACAGGAGGGGCACTTTCTGCAGGTAGCCGGCGAGGGGGGAATCAGGATCGACGTCGATTGCAGCCGCTCCCCCCAGACGCTCGACAGCGAGAGGCGCACCATCGTCGATCATGGCTCGCGCATCGTTGCCGTGACGCTGGCTGGATCGCTGCCCCTGGAACCGGCGGGCGTCTACCACGTGGCGGTGCTGGAGTTCATGGTGGGCACCGGTGATCTCGGCGTTCCCAACGACGGCTTCGTGGCCTTCCACCAGCCGGGTATCAGCCTGCACGACACCCACGTTCCCCTCACCGAGGTAGTGAGGGTGTGGCTGGGGCAATCACACCCCGGCGACTACCCGGCGGTGGAGGGAAGACTGGTTTACCAGCAGTGTGGTGTTACCTGTGGTGACTAGGACGATTGTTCCGGGGTGGCGGGTAAGTCAGTCTTCCACGACGTCGGTGTCCAGGTTGATCGAGGGGAACTTCTTGATCTCGTCGCGGGCGATGCGCCAGGCCTGCTGTACGATCCAGGACAGCGAGCGATCCTGCCTCAACGCCTCGCGTTTTATCTCCGAAAGCATCTCCTCGGGGAAGTAGAGACTCTGCTTGCGCTTGTCCGGTTGCCTGTCGTCCGCCTTCTTGCTGTTTGCCTGCACGGTCCACGCTCCTTGCGTCGGTTGAATTCGTGAAAACGCCAGCATCCGTTCAGCCGATGCCATGTACGTCTTTGTCATTATATATACGACAGGAGAATACTCGTTGTCAAAGGTGAGATTGGCATCGACATGTCGTTGCATCGTTGCCGCCCGGGGTCACTTCTGGTAGTTTATGTAAGAAGGCAGAGAGGCATGGGCATGAACGCAAGACATCTGGACTTTACACTTCCCCTGTTGTTGTTGCTGGGTGCGGCGACGGCCTGCGAGGACAGTCGCCTGAACCAGGGGAAAGCGGAGATCTCCGTCGCTCCCGCGGAAGTCTTTTTCAAGACCCTCAACGTTGGCGAGCAGGACCGCCAGGTGGTAACGGTCAGCAACCTGGGTACGGCTTCCCTGCAAATCGACGGCATCACCATCGACGGTGATGCCGTTTTCTCCTTGGACAGCTGGGCCGGGCAGCCGCTGCAGGCAGGAGATTTCCCCCTGGGCCTGGCTCCTCCCGGCGGCCTGGAGCCGTCCTCGGCCGATCTGGTACTGCTGTTTTCCGCCGGGCAACTGGGCGATTACCAGGGAGAGCTGGTGCTGGAGTGCAACGACGAGGACGAGGGTACCGTCAGCGTGCCCCTGCGGGCCTCGTGCGCGGTGCCCGATATCGAGGTGGCACCGGCCATGCTGGATTTCGGCGGGGTGGGGTTGAACTCGTCATCGGCCCTGACCCTCACCATCGGCAACAGCGGCCAGTCCGACCTGCTGGTCGGCGAAGAGGATCTGTCGCTGGCCTCGGGCGCCGCCGACTCGCCGTTTCTGTGGATCATGACCGACATGCGGGTGGCCACCGGCCAGTCACAGGCGGTGCAGGTCATTTACGCTCCCGACAGCGTCAGGCTCGACCCGCAGACACACCAACCCCTGCCGGACGAGGATACGCTGCTG
>QMME01000238.1 GCA_003647095.1 Deltaproteobacteria bacterium | reverse complement strand
TACCTCCTTCACAAACGCGAGCCGAACCAGAGCACCGCCCCCCCCGGCACCGGGGCCAGCCCGCCCTGCAGGCCGTCGGACTGCCCGCCGGCCGCAGGCTGGCGGCTCTCCCGCCAGGGGCCGGGGACGGTTTCCTGAAAGTTGAGATTGGCGTCGATGGCTCCGTAGATCCAGCTGGCGGCAAACAATCCCAGCGCCACGTACTGGCCGATGCGCAAACCACGGGCCAGTTGCAGGTCGCCGGGGGCATAGCGGCCGTTTTCGTTGGCCAGGGCCACCAGCAGGCTGTAGCAGGTGATGTTGGCCACCAGGGCGATGCCGCCGCCGCTGGCCAGCAGCACCCCCTTCAGGGTATCGCCGTTCTGGAACTGTCCCAGGCCAAAGGGCAGGAAGGCCACCAGCCGGCTGCGCCGCATCAGCTCGCGTTGCCGCACCAGGGTCTGCACCCGGGGGGGCGGCGGCCGCGGCGGGGGCGGCTGCTTGCTGGCCTGGCGGCTCTTTCTGATCTGCTCGAGCTTCTCACGGACAGCCGGCTCCTTGCGGATGGAGTCGAAGAAGGTCACCGCCGCCGGAGGAATCAAGAAGGGATCCAGGCGGTGATCGGGACGCAGGTAGAGCAGCTCGACGAACTGCCGGCGAGCCTGTTCCTGGTGACCCAGGTAGAAGTAGGACAGTCCCAGCATCTCCCGGGCCTCGGCGATGTCCTGCTCGGTGGTCAGGCGTACCTGGGGCACCAGCAGTTGCTCCAACAGTCGCGCGGCGTTCTCGAAGTTCTTGTATTCGAACTCCGCCCGGGCCCGGGCCAGCAGCTTGTCGGGCGGCTCGGCCCGGGCAGGGGCCGTCCCCAGCGCCAGCAGTCCCAGCAGCGCGACCAGCAGCGAAATCGCCGCCGGTGCCCGGCAACCCGGGAGGTTCATGGTGGACTCCTTCCCGCCCGTGCGAACTCGTCCGCTTTCACCTCCAGCACCGTGCGCCGGCCGGCCCGCAACTGCACCTGGCGGGTTACCTGCCGGCCCCGGCCGTCGACCAGGCGGACCTGCACCGTGCGACTGGCGCGCCGGCCCTCCATGGTTACGGCGATGGGGTTTTTCGTGCTCTGCCCGGCCGTTCCCCGGTAGCTGTCAGCCAGGTACACGCCCACCCGGGCGTCCGGGGTGCGCACCACCAGCCGTGCCGGCAGGAAGTGCAGCTTGCGCCGGATCTGGCCTTCCACCGGTACCCGGAGCTGGAAGGCGTCTTCGGCGCAGGCCGGGTGGCGGATGACCACCCGGTGGCTGCCGGCCGGTAGTCGCCCTCGCCAGAGGTGGCCGAAACGGGTGGACTCGTCCCGGCTGGTGGCCACCAGCTTGCCGTCGACGAGGATTTGCTCGAAGAAGGGTTCGGCCACGATCTCCACCGGATGCTGTTGCAGCATGGCCACCCGGGGGGGACGGCGGCGGTCGCCGGGGGCCCGGCGGGCCGGACGCTCCGGGCGGGTGCCCCGGTCGGCGGGCGGGTGACCGGCACGCCGGAGAGGACGGGCCGGACCGGCGTCGGTACCGCCGCCGGCGTCGCCGTCAGCGGCATTGCCGCCGGCATCGACGACCGGCGCCGGGGCCGTTCCGCTGCCGGCCAGTAGCGCCCCGGCATCCGCCGTGCCGCCGTCGGCGCCGGCGGGTCCCTCCTCCGGCCACAGCCGGGCCAGCAGCAACGTGCCCCCGGACAGCACCAGCAGCACCAGCCCCGCCAGCCCGATCCGTAGCAGCAGGCGCCGGCGCCGCTGCCGGCGCCGGTGACCATCGACCAGCTCCAGCACCTCCCGGTTGTCCGGTTGCAGGGCCAGCAGGCGATCGAACAGGCGCAGGGCCCGGGCATACTGTCGCTGCCGGTACAGCTGCCGGCCCCGCTGCAGCAAGGCCTCGGCCACCCGGGCGCGCAGTTCCGCGACGGTGACGGCGGGTTCGGTGAGCAGGCGCACCAGCCAGTCCTGGTGATCTTCCAGGCCGGATTGCCGCAGGAATTGTTCCAGGGCCTCGGCCATCTGTCCGGCAGTGGGGAAGCGTAGCTGGGGATCCCGGTTCAGCGCCCGGCGGATGATGCCGGCCAGCTGTTCGCCGGTTTCCGGGGCCAGGCGCAGGGGATCGGGATAACGGACCTCGACGATGTTCTTGATCACCTGGTGCGGGGTCTCTCCGCTGAAAGGCAAGGTACCCGTGGCCAGCCAGTAGAGCAGGGTGCCGATGGCGAAGACGTCGGTGCGGAAGTCGACGGCGCCGCCTTCGAGTTGCTCGGGTGCCATGTGGGCCGGGGAGCCCAGCAGGCTGCCGGTAAGGGTCATCTGCTGTTGCTGGTCGATGAGCTTGGCGATGCCGAAGTCCATCAGCTTGATGTGGCCGTCGCTGGTCACCATGACGTTTTCCGGCTTCAGGTCACGGTGCACGATGTTCAACTCGTGGGCGTGGGCCACCGCCCGGCAGATGGGCAGGGCGATCAGCGCGGCGGCCTCGGCGAAGTGGACCCGGTGCTGTTCCATGAAGGCACGCAGGGTCTGGCCGGCCACGAACTCGCACACCAGGTAGCTGGGACCCTCCTCGCCCTCGGAGAAATCGTGGATCTCGATGATGGCGGGATGCCGCAGGCGGGCCACGGCCCGGGCCTCGCGCCCGAATCGTTCCCTGCTGGCCGGGTCCGAGGCCAGGTGGGCGTGCAGCACCTTGATGGCCACGTGCCGGTCCAGGGTGGTGTCCAGGCCGTGGTAGACCACCGACATGCCCCCGCGTCCCAACTCGCCGAGGATCCGGTAACGGCCGATGGTGGCAGGTGAGTCGCCCACGCGGTATGCACTCCGCTCGTCCTCCGCTCTGTCGGAGGTGTCATGCCTGACAGCTACCATTAGCTCATGAACGTGTGACAAGTCAACCTGGATCTACTTGCGTTACCAGTAAAAAATTCACCATCCCCGCAACTGGTATGATCCAAATTGCGCAATCGCCGCCTGGACGAGGCGGGATCGCGGTGCCTGCTGGACCCGGCAGACTTGATTGTCCGGAACGCAGACGCTAGGCTTTGTGCTCGGGGGCGGGGGAGGCAAGGAGGAGCAATTGCCCCGCAACTTCGTCGAGCTGCTCCGCTGGAGGGTGTCCGAGAGCCCGGAGGCGAGGGCTGTGTTGCGTTCCGTGGCGGGACGCTGGGAGGAGATGAGCTGGCAACAGCTCGATATCGCCACCGAGGAACTGGCCCACGGCCTGGTCGCCGAGGGTATCGAGCCCGGTGACCGGGTGGCCATCCTCTCGCGCAGCCGGGCCGAATGGCTCCTGGCCGACCTGGCCATTCTCAAGGCCGCGGCCTGCTCGGTCCCGGTACACGCCGATGCGGTGGTGGCGGACATCGCCCACATGCTGCGCGACAGCGGTGCCCGGCTGGTATTCGTACAGGACGAGAACCAGGCGGCCCGGCTCGAGCCGGTCCTGGGGGACACCGCGGTGGAAAAGATGGTGCTCATGGTGGGGCCGGCCCAGAAGCAGGGGCAGCTGCGCTGGGAAGACCTGCGCTCGGCCGGCCGGGCCCACCAGGCAGAGTATCCCGACGCCCTGCAGCCCCGCCAGCGGCAGCTGGAGCCGGACTCCCCGGCCAGCATCGTCTATACCGCCGGTACCACCGGGCAGGCCAAGGGGGTGGTGCTCAACCAGGAGAATTTCCTGTTCGAGGTGGAGGCCCTGGGCAAGGTCATGGCCGGGGTCCTCGATGCTTCCGACATCCACATGCTGTGCCTGCCGCTTTCCCATATCCTGGCCCGGGGGCTGGTGCTGACCTCGGTGCAGATGGGCTACACCACCGCCTTCTCCTCCGGCCTGGAAAGCCTGGAGCGCGAGCTGGGGGAGGTGCGGCCCACCTTCATGACCGTGGTGCCGGGAATCCTGGAGCGGATACACGGGAACCTGGAGGCGCAGCTGCAGAGACGCGATTTCGTCACCCGCCAGCTGGTGAACTGGGCCACCGGGGTGGGGCGCCGGGTGGCCCGGCTGCGCCGGGTGCGGGCACCCCTGGGCGCGGTGCTGGGGGTCAGCCACCTGGCCGCCGATGCCCTCATTCTCTCCCGCACCGTCAAGGAGCGTTTCGGGGGCAAGCTGAAGTTCTTCGTTTGCGGCGGTGCCCCGCTGTCGCCGGAGATAGCCGAGTGGTTCGAATCCCTGGGGGTGCTGGTGCTCGAGGGCTACGGTACCACCGAGAACACCGGCGCGGCCAACGTAAACCGGCCCGATCGCTATCGCTTCGGCTCGGTGGGTCCCCCGGTGCCCGGGGTGGAGGAGAAGCTCGACGAGGACGGCGAGATCCTCATCCGCGGTCCCAACATCATGCAGGGTTACTGGAACCGCCCCGACGAGAGCGCCGAGGTGCTCGACGCCGACGGCTGGCTGCACACCGGTGACCTGGGACGCTTCGACGAGGAGGGGTTTCTGTACGTCACCGGTCGCAAGAAGGACATCATCGTCACCTCGGGGGGCAAGAACGTCTCGCCCCAGAACATAGAGAAGCTCATGCGTACCAGCCCCTACATTCACCAGCTCATGGTCTGCGGCGACGGGCGCAAGTTCCTGACGGCCCTGGTAGCCGTCGATGCCGAGGCGGTGCAGCGCTTTGCCGAGCGCGAGGGCATTGCCTTCGATCGTTTCCAGGAGCTGGTGGTGCATCCCCGTGTCCGGCGCCTCATCGCCAGCGAGATCGAGGAGCGCAACCACCAGCTGGCCGGTTACCAGACCATCCGCCGCTTCACCATCCTGCCCGAGTCTTTCTCCCTGGATGCCGGGGAGGTCACGGCCACCATGAAGCTGCGTCGCCAGGCCGTGGAGGAACGCTACCGTGACCTGATCGACGCCATGTACGAGCAGAACGAGGAGCGCGCCGACCAGGTCTTCCTGGGGGAATCGTGAAGCGATTGCCGGGGGTGCTGGTGATGCTGTTGGGACTGCTGGCGGGGCCGGTCCCGGCCCAGCAGTTTCGTGACACGCCGGCCTACCACGAAATGCGCCGGGCCGGCCTGGCGGTGCTGGCCGAGCGCGAGCTGGACATCGCCGCCGATGCCCGGTCGGAGGTGGTGGTGGCCGAGCGCGGCCCCGCCGGTATCGGACTGTCGGCCTGGAGCCGTCGGAACACCGGCCTGGCCTTGCTCGGCAGGGTGCCGCCCCGGCCCGCCGACGAGCTGGTCAAGCTGGAGGTGCTCGAGCTGGAACCCGGCCAGCGGGCGCTCTGGTTCGAGACCAGCGAGCAGAACCCCGACGAGGACGATCACCTGTTGACGCTGCACCGGGCCGGTAGCGGCGGCCTGCAAACCATCTTTTCGGCCGCCTTCCGGGTGGTGCATCCCGAGGACGAGGCCGGCCGGCCGGCCCGGCGCCTGGTGGAGCCGGCCAGCGGCCGGGTAGGAGTTGTCGTTCTGCCGCGGGAGCACGGCTGGCCCCGGCTGCGGCTGCGCCGGGACGCCAAGCTGCTGCGGCTGGTGGGCGGCGGCGGCCGGCCGCTGTGGTTGCTGGCCGGTATCCGGGAAGACGACTACCTGCCGGAGCGGGAAAGCTACCGGCTGGCGGCCAGCCGCTTCGTGGACTTCCTGGTCCCCCTGCCGGCACGACGGCAGGGGCAGGGGCGGGTGTGGAACTTCATCCTTCCGCCGGGCCAGTCGCTGCGCCTGCTGCGGCTCACCCTGCGGGTGGCCACGCCCACCTCCACTGCCGGCGACTGCCTGGCCGGGTTGCGGTTCAATGCCGCCGCTGCCGGCAGGGGCCGCCTGCGCCTGGCGGGCGGCTCCGTGAAGATTGGCGGTGCTCTCGCCGGGGCCGGGGAGTTCACCCCGGCCGGGCGAGCGCTGATTCGCCAGTTGCTGGTGCTGCTGCAACCGCCATTGGCGGCCAAGCGGCTGCAGGTGCGCCTGGAGCCGGCGTCCGGGGCCGACTGGCCCTCCTGCCTGGAGAAGTTGGAGCTGTTGCGCGATCGTCCGGCCCCGGCCGCGGAGCGCGGGGCGGAGCCGAAGCGCTGAAGAGCCTACAGGCCGAGCACGTTGCCCAGCTTCATGGCCAGGCTCATGTCGCCCTTGATCTTGAGCTTGCCGGTCATGAAGGCCATCTGGCCGTTGAGCTTGCCGTCGACCATGTCGATGAAGTCGGAGTCGGCCATGGTAATGGTGCACTTGGCGTCGGCGTTGTCGCCCTCGCCGACCTCGCCCCCGCTCTTGGTGGTATCGACCCACCAGTTGCCGCCGTTGTCACCGGTGATGTTGAACTGGTAGATGGCACCCACCTTGGTGACCTCGTCACCCTTGGCCTTGAGTTGCTCGGGAAGCTTCTGTTCGAAGATTTCCTTCGGGGTCATGCCGTTCCTCCTTGCCGGTCGTGTAAATTGACATCCGAGTCAACGCCGGACGCTAGCACGCCCCGGCGGCGTCTGTCAATCGTCGCCGGGTGGATTTCGTCCC
>QMME01000237.1 GCA_003647095.1 Deltaproteobacteria bacterium | reverse complement strand
GGCTTCCAGAACCGGCAACAGCGTGAGTCCATAACCCACCATCTCGTAGATGCCCTTGATGATGTGATCTCGGGTCTCGATGGCCACTTCGATAGGGCGCATCACCTCGCGCACCTGGCGTCCGGCTTGTTCGCGGATGCCGTTGACAGTCTTGTCGTGGGATAGCTCGGCCAGGTTGGGATCAACGCTTACGTCGAACAGCTTCTTGCGGTAGTTGAGTGGTTGCGCCACCAGGTGCCTGGGTTCGAGCCCGCGCATGATGTCGCGGCGGCGCACCGTTCCCAGCAGTTTTCCGGCCCCGTCCATCACCAGCAACACCCGCGGCAGTGACTTGCGTCCATCGACCTCCAGTTGTGCTCGTTCCAAGGCCAGCATGGCCTCGCGCAGCGTGGTTTGAGGGCCTATGCGCGGATAGTCGTCTATGGGGATCATGATGTCGCCAATGCGCAGCTTTTCCAGGCGGTCTGCTGGATTCATGGTCACCATCCCTTCTTGCCCATGATGTCTTTCAGCTTCTCTTCCATGTGTTTCTCAACCAGCAAGGCCCGCCGGCTGCTGGCCTCCTCGATCTTGGTGATCAGTTCCTGGAGCGGCGCCGGTTTCTGCAGCAGGTCCAGGGCACCGGCCTTTATCACCTCCAGCGCCTTGTCCACGGTGGCCTGGCCGGTGAGCACGATCACCTGGACTTCATCGTTGTTGGCCCGCAGGCGCCGCAGGGTCTCCAGTCCATCCAGGCCAGGCATGGCCAGATCGAGCACCACGGCGTCGTAAGTCTTGTGGCTGGCCCGTTCCAGGGCCGACTGCCCGTCGAAGGCCACATCCACCCTCAGGCCACGGCTTTTCAGCCGTTCCGCCAGCGTCTCGGCAAACTCTCGTTCATCGTCAACCAGTAACACGCGCTCGCCTTCCATGGACCATCTCCTCTGCCAAGTCGCTCCACCACAATCAGGCACCGGGAAACCGCAACCTGGCCGGCAACCAGAAACTGCCCGGTTGGTCGAGCAAGCGGCCACCGCTGGCCACCACCAACTGCTCCAGCAAGCGAACCTCGTCTCCCGTCGGCGTCGCACCGGTCACCTCGAAGCGACAGCCCTGCTCGGCAGCCGTGGCCCGCAGCAGCAGTTGCGTTCCTGCCGGGGCCTGCTCCAACCCGGCTCGCAGCGCCCGGAACAGTATGTGCAGCAATACAAAGGGGCTGCCCGAAATGATATACCGCCCGGCAGCAGCCACTTCGCTTTCCAACTCGCATTTCTTCAGGTCGGCAAAGCGACGACACAGGGCGAGAGCCTGCTCAACGGCTTCGCTCACCTCGATGCTGGTGTCGAAATCGTCCACGCTGTGACCGAAACGATTCAGCAACCCCATCAACCGCCGGGCCCGTTCCAGCTGGGTGCCCATCCGCCCCAGGGTGGCAGCCGTCTTCTGGCCATCCACGGCCTGACCACCGGCAGCGGCCAGGCGATCCTGCATCAGGCCCGCCAGTTCGATAAGAATGGCGGTGACGTTGTTCATCTCGTGCGAGATGCTTCGACAGACGGCTCCCCAGAATCCCAGGTGGCCACGCAGCAGTTCACCGGGGTCACTCATCGCCCTGCTCCTTCTGGCCCGGCCCGGCAACCTGCTGCAGGATCTCCACCAGTTGCTCGATATGGATGGGCTTCATCAGGTAATGACAGGCCCCCAGGCGCATTCCCTTCTCGGCATCCTCTGCCGAACCGTGTCCGGTGAGCAAGATGACCTGCCTCTCGGGCCAGCGCCGCTTGATGTCGGCCACGATGTCCAACCCGCCCAGTCCGGGCATGCGTACGTCCAGCACGGCCACGTCGAAATCTTTCTGTTCCATTTCCTTCATGGCCGCGGTGCCGCTGGTGAACCCCTCGACCGCCATCCCCCTCAGCTGCACGCGCTCCACCAGGGCCTGGACGAATTCTTCCTCGTCGTCGACGATGATGACCCGGATCTTGTCCACGTGCTGCCCCCTGGTTATTCGTCCTTCCGCCTGATGGGAAGGATTACGGTAAACCGCGTGCCCCGGCCAACCTGGCTGGCCACTTTGATATCCCCGCCGAGCTTTTCCACGATGCCGTAGGTGATGGAGAGCCCCAGGCCGGTGCCGCCGCCTTTCTTGGTGGTGAAGAAGGGCTCGAAGATGTGGGGTAGGTGCTCGGGAGCAATGCCCGAGCCGCTGTCGGTGATGTTCACGGCCACCTGGTCGCCGTCCATTTTCTCCAGGGCGATCTCCAGCCGGCCCCCGTTTTCCATGGCCGCGAAGGCATTGTTGACGATGTTGAGGAAGACCTGCTGAAGCTGTCCCCGGTCGCTCTCGATATTGGGAATGTCCCCCGGCACGTCGAAGACGATCTCGATGTTGCGATAAGAGGCCTCCTTCTCGAGAAACCCGAGAACCTCCTTGAGCAGGACTTCCAGGTTGATCTGGTCTTTCTGCACGTCCATGTGCTTGGCGAATCCCAGCAGGCGATGGGTGATGGTGCTGCAGCGATCCACGGAGCGCAGGACCGACTCGACCAGCTCGAGCAGCTTCTGGCGATCCGGGGGGTTGTCGGACAGCAGCAGCAAGTCCTTCATCAGGCCCGCCTTCTCGCCGATGATGGCCAGGGGATTGTTGATCTCGTGGGCGACGCCGGCCCCCAGGCGGCCGATGGCCGCCAGCTTGTTGGTGTATTCCATCTTGTGGAAGACTGCCGCCCGGCGCAGGTCGACCTCGCGAATGCGATTCACCATCAGGCGGGTTCCGCCGATCACCACCGCCAGCACCACCAGCACGCTGCCCAGCAGGAACAGAAACAGGTTACGGCGCAACGTCAGCCATCCCGCCTGGTGAGTTGCTGACTGGTCAACCTCCATGACGATGAAGGGAGAGTCGTTCACGTAGGCGTATCCGACGATGAGCGGCTTGCCGTCGCCATCCATCGTCTCGTATACCTCCGGCTTGGCCGAGTAGGGTGGTACACCCAGCGAACACTTCTCCAGCACCCGGCCGTGCAGGCGGCTTGGTGTCTGTAGCAGGCCCTGGCGGTTTATCAGGAAGACGTCACTGGAGGCGGCCGGCTCGAGGCCGAGAATGAGCTTGTTGACGATCTCGCTATCAATGGTGGCCCGCAACACGTGGCCCCCCTGGTGGTTGTCCTCCCGGACGGCGATGACGAAGTGCGGAAAGTGACGGTAGCCCATGAACACGTCGCTGATATAGATGTTGCGCATGTGCACGGCGTGAAACCATTGCTGCCCGCTGTAGTCTTTACCGGCCAGTTGGTAGGGGCCGGCATAGGACACCTGCACCCCGTCGGGCCCGATCAATCCCAGGTCGACAAAACCGCCAAAGGTATCCTTCAGGTTGTTCAGCATCCGGGCCAGGGCCTTTTCATCCCGCAGCACCTGTACCGGCTTCTCGCGAAAGGCCAGCGACAGGGCCGAGATGCGTTCCTGCAGGAAGAACTCCAGGGAACGCTTGGCGTTGGCGGTGAAACGGAATACCGGCCGGACCAGTTCCTGGTGGAAGGTCTCCTCGAACTGGCTGTAGTTGATCCAGGTCATGATCAGCAGCGGCAGGATGGCTGTGAGGCTGATGGAGAGACCGGCCTGCCACATCAGGTGCCGGTAACGGCGCCGGTGCAGGGGAGGCAACGATGTGAAGCCATCGGTCTTTTCGGTTGATCGAGGCAACTTCACGGTCTCCATGAAACGACGGCTGGAATCCCGGTGACCCCAGCTAGTCGCCGTCGTCGGTGGTAGCTTGCCCGGCGCTGGCCACCTGGTAGGCTTCTTTCATGGTGCGAGCCAGCAGGTCGACGTCAACCGGCTTCTGCAGGTAGGCGAAAGCTCCCAGCTCCCGGGCCAGTTTCTTCTCGGTTTCCGAACCATGCCCGGTGAGAATGATCACCTCGGTGCGGGGATGATCCTGCTTTATCTTCCTGAGAACCTCCAGGCCGTCGATGCCAGGCATCTTCAGATCGAGAACCATGACGTCGGGAGCGTCGTTGGCGACGATCTGCAGGGCCTGCTCGCCGTCATAGGCCACTGCCGACTCCAGGTTGCGAGTCTGCAACCTCTCGGATAAGGTGTGCACGAACTCCTTCTCGTCGTCTACCAGCAGTATCTTCCTGGGCAGGTCCAGCTTGGGATAGATGGTGGGCTGGTGGTAGTTGGGACCCACCCGGGTTTCGACTTTCTGCACGCCTTCCACCCGGGCCGCCAGGGCAGATATCTCCTGCTGGTACTTCTCCAGGCGCATCACATACTTGTTGATGATCAGGGTGACCTGGCCATTCCGGCATTCCACGTCGACCTGGTGGCCGGCCTCGACCAGCGCCACTTCCACCCGCGCCGCCAGCCAGAAGTCCCGGGTCGCGCCCCGGGTGGCCTGATTGGAGGCAACGACGGGTTTGCCGGCATTGACTACGATTTCCCGGGCGGCTTCCTCGACCCCCAGGGAATCGACGGGAATCACCAGGTCGTAGAGGCGCTCGTCCCAGGGACCCAGTCCAAACAGGTGCAAGGTCCACTGCTTGCACTTCTCGTCTTCCCGATCGAGCAGCTTTCCGGCCTCGGACTCGCTCAGGCCCAGCCGGTTGGCGACCTGCTGGAGACGAAACTGGCGCTGCCCCACCAGGCACACCCGCAACACGTGCCGCAAGCTGGCAGGCAACAAGTGGCCGGCGAATCCGTGGTAGGCGAGATCGTCGTCCTGGATGAGTTCGGCCAGGGCCACCTTCAAGTAGGCCACATGCCGTTCGCGCTCGCGCGTAAAGCTGTCGAAGAAGGGCCGTGGTCCGTACATGGCCCGCTGCAGCTTCCTCTCATCGGTGCCAAATCTCCCGGCCGCCAGGCGCAGCAATTGCTCGTTTTTAAGAATGGAAAAACCAGTCTGCTCGCACACCAGGCTCACTACTTCCTCTGCCCGACAATGAGCTGCACTGAAAAAGGAGATTACAGGCATGTTACCTCCTGCCATCCTGGCTACGATATTTTCCGTGACAAATCAAGGAATATCGGCAAAAAAAAGACTCCGACCGGCGACACCTCTAATCACATTATTTTCTTGAGGTTTCTGGCTGCCAATAAAATTCTATTATAAGCAGTATGCTCCGCGCCACCGGTGTCTTCTGGCGGGACCTGCCAGCTTCAGCTCCTGGCCGCGGCCAAACGGTCTCGCCGGCCGGCCCGCTCTTCCGTTCCCACCGCCAGTTCCAGGTAGGGAACCACCACCTGGTTGTGGTCGGCCGAGTTGCCGTCGTAGGTCACCGTCACCACCGGCACCCCGGTCTCGCGTTCTATCTGCGCGGCCATGGCCTCGGTCACCAGCGAGGGACAGCAGAAGGCGGGGCTGGTCTGCACGAACAGGGAAATGTCCGGGTAGCGCTCCAGCAGGTGGAATACCTTGAGCAGGTTGTCGAAGCTCTCCCCGGTGTGGTTCATGGTCACCCCGAAGCGCGCCAGGATCTGCTCCGGCCGGCCCTGGGGATTGACCACCGGGTGCTTGCCCAGCACCCGCTCGAACTCGCGCCGGAAGGGATAATCGAGCAGGTCGTAGCTCAGCGCGAAGGGCGCCGACAGCAGCAGGTCCTTGTACAGGCCCTCCCGGAACCACTTGCGCAGGTAGGGCCCGGCGATCATCTTCAGGTACTCGCTGTAGGGAGTGGTCAGCGCCTCGCCGCCGTGGGCTTCGATGAGGCGGATGAGATCCTGGTTGAGCACGTCGTTGTCGCGGGCGTACAGGTCGCCGAAGATGGCCACCAGGGGGCGCGGCTCACCCTCCTGCTCGATCTGCAGGAAGGCGTCCACTACCCGCCGGACCGTCTCGCGCTTGGGCAGGTGGCCCAGGATGGCCTGCTCGAACTGGTCCAGCGCCCAGGCGACGACCCGGTCCGTCTCTCCCGTCTGCTTCTCGTAGGGCCGTACCCGGCACTGCATGCGCCGCAGGGCGCCAGCAAAGGTGTAAGCGTAGAAGGCGTTCATGGTGGCGCCCGGGGAGATCTCGTAGCAGGCCACCTCGCCGCTGTAGATGTTGGCCTTCTCGAACCCCCCGCCGATGGATTCCAGCAGGGCCTTGCCGTACTGGGGAAAGAAGCAGATGTTGCAGCCGATGGAGGAGGTGGGCATCCACAGGGCGGTGCGCGCCGGGTCGATCTTTTCCCGGCGCACCATCTCCACGAACTCGTGCACGATGATGGACAGGGGAATGCACTGGCCGGTGTTGTAACCCAGGCTCTGGCGAATGAGCCCGGGATTCTCCTCGAGCAGGCGGGCGTCCAGGCCAGCTTCCCGCAGGCCGGCCACGAAAAGCGGGGTGGCCAGGGTGTCCCAGGGCGGCACGAACACGGTGCGCCCTTCCGCCTTGCGGGTGCGGCTGGGCAGGCGCGGCAGCCGGCGCCGTTCGGTCGCCGGGCGATTACCCTGCAGGTGGTTGCGGAAGGCTCGCAGGGCGGCTTCCAGGCGGGTCTCGTAGCCCACGCTGGAATCATG
>QMME01000236.1 GCA_003647095.1 Deltaproteobacteria bacterium | reverse complement strand
GCGGCGGGGAGGTCGCGGGTGAGATAGATGGCACCCACCGGGCATACCTCGGCGCAGCGCACGCAGTCGCCGCAACCCTGGTTGGCCAGCGGCCGGCCGTCGAATGTACCCACGTGGGTGTGCAGGCCACGCTGCACGAACTCGAGGATGCTCTTCTTCACCTCGTGCTGGCACACGTACACGCAGTGGCCGCAGAGCACGCACTTGCCGGGATCGATGGTGAGATCGGGGCGACTGTCGTCCACCGGCGCCTCGGGCACGATCACCGGCAACCCCTTGGGCTTGAGCGGCAGTCTCCGGGCCTTGGCGATCTGCTGCAGGGCACAGCGGCGGTTGGCGGCGCAGTAACGGCAATCGAGCCGGTGCCGGGACATGAGCAGTTCGAACGCGGAGGCGGTGAGTCGGTCTACCGCCTCGCTGCGGGTAACCACCTGCATGCCCGCGACTACCCGTACCGTGCAGGCCGTCTGCACCCGGCCGTCAACCTCCACCCAGCAAAGCCGGCAGGCGCCCCGGGGCGGATCCAGCCCCTGCTGGGCGCACAGGTGCGGTATGAAAAGGCCGGCCTTTTCCAGTTCCCAAAGGAGAATGGCGCCTTCCGCGGCCGGCAGCGCCTGGCCATCCACGGTGATGTCGACCTGGCTCATGAGGACGGCTCCTGATCTGCGGTTTTTCGCTCGGGCGGGGGCTCCGACTTCGGCAGCTCGCTCAGCGGCGAGATCTTCACCACCGCGTCGTACTCCTCCGGGCAGGCCTGGCGGCAGGAATCGCACTTGGTGCACAACGACTGGTCGATGACCTTGATGCGCCGCTTGGGACTGGTGAAGATGGCCTCCACCGGGCACGAACCCACGCAGGCGTCGCAACCGCGGGCACACTTCTCCGGCAGGATGTAGTAAGCGGTCAGCTCGTTGCACACTCCGGCCCGGCATTTCTTCTGCTCGATGTGCTCGATGAACTCCTCGCGGAAGTAGCGCAGCGCCGAGAGCACGGGGTTGGGAGCGGTCCGGCCCAGGTTGCAGAGGGAGCCCTGCTGGATGTCCACCGCCAGCCGCTCCAGCCGGTCGAGATCCTCCAACACTCCTTCACCACGTACGATGCGCTCGAGGATGTCGAGCATGTGCCGGGTGCCGATGCGACAGAAGGTGCACTTGCCGCAGGACTCCGCCTGGGTGAACTCCAGGAAAAATCGCGCCGTTTCCACCATACAGTTCTGCTCGTCCAGTACCACCATGCCACCCGAGCCCATCATGGCCCCGGCCTGGCGCAGCTTGTCGAAATCGACAGGGGTATCGAGCAGCGACTCCGGCAGGCAACCTCCCGAAGGACCGCCGATCTGCACCGCCTTGAACTGCCGTCCTTCCTGGATGCCGCCGCAGATGTCGAAGATCACCTGGCGCAGGGTTGAACCCATGGGTACTTCCACCAGCCCGGCGTTGGCCACCTTGCCGGCCAGGGCAAACAACGCCGTACCATTGCCTTCCCCGATGCCCAGTTTCCTGAACTCCTCGGCTCCACGGTCCATGATGCGACCGGTGTTGGCCAGGGTCTTGACGTTGTCGATCACCGTGGGCAGGCCGTGCAATCCCCACTCCACCGGGTAGGGCGGCCGTACCCGGGGCATACCCCGCCTCCCCTCCAGGCTCTCCATCATGGCCGTCTCCTCCCCGCAGACGAAGGCACCGGCACCGCGGACGATCTCCACGTCGAAGGAGAAGCCACTGCCGAGCACGTCCCCCAGCAGCTCCTGCTGGCGGGCTTGCTGCACCGCTCGCTGCAACCGTTCCACCGCCAGCGGGTACTCGGCGCGCACGTAGACGTAGCCATGCTCGGCCCCGGTGGCCAGGGCGGCGATGATCATGCCCTCCAGCACGGCATGGGGATCGCTCTCCAGCAGGGTGCGATCCATGTAAGCACCGGGGTCGCCCTCGTCGGCGTTGCACACCAGCAGGTGCGGTTGGCGGGGGTTGTCCCGGCACAGGCGCCACTTGCGGGCGGTGGGGAAACCGGCCCCGCCCAGGCCGCGCAGGCCGGCCTGCTCGATGGTGTCGATGATCGCCTGCGGGCCCGCCTCCAGGGCCCGCAACAGCCCCCGGTAGGCCCCCAGGGCCAGGGCCTGGAAGATGTCATCGGGATCGTGGCGGCCGGCTCGTCCGAGCAGCCAGCGCGTCTCCTGGCCGAAGCGGGGCAGGTCCTCGAGCCGCGGAAACATGTCGTTGGGCTCGGCCGCTCCCAGCAGATATTCGAGCAGAGGGTCCTCACCGCTGGCCAGGAAATTCTTCACCAGGGCCTGGGCCAGGGCCGGGTTCAGGTGATGGTAGACCAGCGAGGGGAACCCCGGCCGGCGTACCAGCACCATGGGTTCGGCGTAGCAATGACCAAGGCACCCGGTGCGCATCACCTGCCCGGGCACCTGGTGCTGCTCCATGGCCTCGCGCAGGGCCTGTTCCACCTCGCGGGCACCAGCCGCCAGTCCGCAGGTGGCACTACCCACCCAAACCGAGATGGCTTGCTCCCCGTCGAGTTGCTGCCAGCGCTGGCGGGCCTGTTCCACCAGAGCCTCGAAGCGTTTCCGGGCCCGCTGGAGATCGAGCTTCATTCCCGAGCCTCCCCGTCGTCCCGGGCCGTGGCTGCTTCTTTCCCGGCCCCGTTTTCCCGCTCCCGCTCCATCTGGTGACGCAGCATCAGTCCGTCTATCTTGCTGGTGGACATCTTGCCCACCACCTCGCCGTCGATCACCGCCACCGGGGCCAGAGTGCAGCAACCCACGCAGGCCACCCGTTCCAGGCCGTACTCGCCGTCCGGGGTAACCTCGCCCACCTTGATCTCCAGGCGCCGCTCAAAGTGATCGAGTATCTTGCTGGCCTGCTTGATGTGGCAGGCGGTACCCATGCACACGTGAATGTTGTGGCGCCCCGGCGGTTTGAAACGAAACTGGTTGTAGAAGGTGGCCACCCCGTATACGTTGGCGGGGCTGAGTTTGAACTCCCCGGCCAGCTTCTCCATCCCCACCGGGGGCAGGTAGCCGAACTTCTCCTGCACCGCCAGCAAGGCACACACCAGGTTGCGCTCGCGACCGCCGGATTCCAGGTACTCGTCGATGAATGCCTCGATGGCAGCACTGTCTTCCATGCCTATCCTCACACCCCCACGGCCAACCTGGGACACAACCTATGTCCCGGCTGAGCGCTCGTCAACCCCGGACCCGGCCAGCAGCCGGGCAAACAACGCCGCCAGCAGGTAACAGGCCACCCCCAGCAGCAGCACCACCCTGAAGCCGGCGGCCATGCCCACTACCACCGCGCTTATCGAACCCACCACCGAGGCAAAACCGTTCACCCCCCAGGCCCAGGGAATACGCTCGGCGAATCCCTGGTTGAGGCATCCGATCAGCAGGGGAAAGGGCATGCCCATCATGAACCCGGCCGGCACCAGCATGGCCACCGCCAGCAATACCCGTCCCCAGGCCGGCCAGGCCAGGGTGGCGGCGGTGAGCCCGGGAGCCAGCAAGCCGACTACGGCCGCCACCGCACCGGCCAGCAGCGGTGCCAGCCAGCTCATCCGGGCCGAGGCCAGGCGCCGGCTGGCGGCGCTGCCCAGTCCGGAAAACAGCAGCAAAGTGCCCAACACCGTGGAAAAGACCACCACCGGCCGCCCCAGGTACAGGGTCAACCGCTGGATGAAGGCCACTTCCACCACTATGTAGGCCAGGCCCAGGCAGAAGAAGGCTCCCAGGGTGGCCAACCGTCCGCGCCCGGCCAGCGCCCGGCGCCGGAACACCCCCAGGGGCAGCAGGATGAACAGGGCAGCCACCAGCACCGTTTGCAGCAGCAACAACAACAGCACCGCCTCGGCCACCGGCCGGTTCTCCAGAGCCAGGCGCCCCTGGCGCCCGCGATCGAACACTCCCATGATGTCGTCCCAGCCGATGTCACCAAAGGCCACCCGCTGGTTGAAAAAGGGCCGGTCGTCGGTGGCCGGCTCCACCAGGGCGGTGAAGGGCAACGGCACCTGCCGGGGTTGGGCACTGCGCAGCAACTCGGTGTAGAGGGCATCCTCCTTGATTCCCGGCAGGTAAAGCACCTCCAGGTGACGTCGACCCAGCACCGCGGCGAAGCGGCGCAGTTGCTCGATTCTCCAGGGCTGTCGGGCCATGGCGAAACCGGCGTAGAAGCTCGGACCCCGGGCCGGCTGGCGCCAGGCCAGCAAGTGCCGGGAAACATCCCCTACCCCCACGCGTTCCAGGGCCCGGCGGGCGGTCACGAACAGGCGTGGCAGCTGCGCCTCCGGTCTGGTTATCAGCAACACTCCCCTGGCGGTCAGGTGCTCAAGGTAGTCGGCGAAGGCCTCGCTGGTTAGCAGGTGGTTCTCGGCCAGGCTGAGCGAGCCCGAGGCCAGGGCGGCGTTGGAGATGGTGTGTGGACAGTGGATGATGTCGAAGCGGCGTTCGAGCCGGCGCAGGAAACTGCGGGCCTCGTCGGTATGAACCTCGACGCGCCCATCCTGGTAGAGACGCCCGGTGAAATCCGCCATCAGCTGCATCACCACCCGGTTGATGGCCGGGTTGATCTCCACCGCCACCACCCGGGAGGCTCCGTTGCGCAGGGCCATCAATACCTCGCGCCCGCCTCCCGAACCCACCACCAGCACCCGCGCTTGCGGTAGCAGCCGGTAGAAGAAGTCTTCGTCTCCCTCTCCCGGTCCCAATTGATCGAGCTGCGCAGTCGGATGAGCCAGACGGGTCAGCGCCGTGCCGGCGTCGATGAGGATGTCACGCCGCTCTCCTCCCCTGGCCAGGGGGGTACGGACGACGTCGATACGCGAGATGGTGTTCCAGGTACTGTAAAGGTTGCGTTGGCTGTCACCGATTATCGCCCCGAAGATCTTGTTGGAACTGATGCGCACCGGCAGCCAGCTATCGGCCCCGGGCGCCAGCAACAGCAACAACACCGCCAGGGCGGCCCCGGCCAAACTCCAGCGCCGCCACAGCGGCCAGCCCACCAGCGCCCCCCCGGCCGCGGCCAGGGCCGCGGCCGCCAGTACCGTGCCCGATCCTCCCAGGACCGGCAAGCAGGCCACCACCAGCAGGCTACCGCCGGCCGCCCCGGCCAGGTCGAACAGGTACAGGCCGTGGATGCGGGCGGCATGGCGGGTGAGGATGGCGGAGATGGTCAGGCCGGAAAAGAAGAAGGGTAACGACACCGCCAGGTAGCACAGCGGCAGCCACAACCACTGCAGGGGCTGCCGCCCCAGCGAAAAGGGTTCGCAGGGGATCAGGTTATACAGCAGGTATCCCAGCAGGAAAGCCGGGGCGCAGGCCAGGGCCGCCAGGGCTGCCAGCCGGGCCGGCACCTGCTGCGGCCGGCGCCGCAAAGACAATCCCACGCCGGCGAAGCCGAAGCCGAACAGGGCGGTGCTGACCACCATGTAGGCAAAGTGGTACCACAGGCTGACGGAGAGGATGCGGGTAAGAGCCACTTCCAGCAACAGGGTGGCGGCCGAGATCGACAACAGGCCGGCATAAACGGTGCGAGGCGTCTGGGATGCCGGGGCCATGGCCTCGGGTCAGTTCATGGGGGTGATGATTTCCACCCGGGCCAGGTAGTGGGTATAGGCGTCGGAATAGACCTCCACCAGGTGATCTCCTTCCCGGCGCACCTTTTGTTCCTGGGAAAAGACGCGGTCGCCGCCGGCGATGGCGAAGATGTCGTCTCCCTGGCTGCGGTACTTGTAGGAATCGTAGCAGCCGGGCTCGTACCAGATGATCTCGGTGTCCTCGCCGGGATGCTCGCGGGTATCGAAGAACAGCTTCACGACGATGGTGGTATCCGCCGGAGTGGTGACGATGAAATTGCGATAGCCGGGAAAATCGCCCTCGATGTACTTGTTCTCCCCCAGGGCACAACCGGCCGTCTGCTGGCAGACCGGCAGGTTGGACTGACAGGGATCGTAATCGGCACCCTTGATGAAATCACCGCGATCCACGCCGCAGGCCCACAGTCCCAGCATGCAAGCACTGCCGACCAGCAGCAGCCTGGCTGTGCGCGCGGACATCATCGCAATACCGTGGCCTCCAGCACCGAGTTCACGTCCAGCAATGCTGCTGCCTGTACCTGGCCGGAATTGTCACGAATGGAATGCAGGGCGAAGTTGTGACGCTCGGCCTTGAACTGGAAGTTGCTGGCCTGGTCGGGAACCAGGGCTGCCAGGGCCTCGGGGGGAATGCTCAGGCAGCCGTCGTCGAAGGTAACACAGCGCAGCTTCATGTACTTGGTATTGCTGCCAGCCCCGGGGATGATCTTCACCTCGAAGTAGTCGCCGTTGCCGGCCTGCCAGTGAACCTCCAGCGGCTCGGTGCGCGTGATGTCGATGCCGATGGAGGGACCCTGGCTCATGTCGGGATTATCGCGATCTCCCAGGCGGGTTATCACCACCGGTTCCGGGGTAGGCAGGCTTTCCGAGAAGGCCGGGAACCAGCCGTCACCTTC
>QMME01000235.1 GCA_003647095.1 Deltaproteobacteria bacterium | reverse complement strand
GGCCGTCATACACCTGGCCGACGACAGCCAGAATGCCTACACCCTGTTGGTGGAGGGATTGCTGGGAACCGTCAAGGTGCTGCCCAGCTACGTCGAGGAAACCCTCGAATGAGCGCCATTGCCAGCAACTCCACCCAGCGGGGAGCAACCCTGCTCGAGGTAATGGTGGCCCTGGGCATACTGGCCACCTCCTACGTGGCCCTGTTGCAGGTCCATGGCGGTGCCATACGCCTGAGCGCCTACAGCCGGCAGGTAACCATTGCCACCTTCCTGGCTCGCGACAAGATGGAAGAGATCACCACCAAGCTCGACAAGGAAGGCTTTCCGGACATGGACGAGAGCGAGGAAGGTGATTTCGAGGAGGAGGGTTTTCCCCACTTCCACTGGAAACTGGAGATCCGCAAGTTGGAGTTGCCGGTGGGAGCAGCCTTCGAACAGATGGCCGGCAACATGTTCGGTTCCGAAGAATCCTCCTCGGGAAGCGACAAACAGGGTTTGCTGGAGCGCCTGGGCGGGGACGCCGGTTCCGGACAACTGGCCAGCATGCTCAAGGGGATGGGCGGCGGCCCGGGAGGGCCGGGCGGCGGCCTGGGTGGTGCCGCCGCGGCCTTGCTCAATCCCGAGGCTTTGCGCGGACAGGCCGAGATGCTGGCGCAGATGCTCGAGGAGGCCATCCGCGAAGTCAACCTGACGGTGAGCTGGGAAAAGGGCGAACCCGGCGACACCCTGCAGTTGACCACCCACATGGTCAAGGTCCCCTCGGCCGGCTCGGCGGCGGGAACGGCTCCCCCGGTACCTGGGCAGAAACCGGGCACCACTCCGGGCCTGCCTCCCGGCACCTCGCCGCGATTTCCCCCCGGGCGTTTCTCTCCGGGGGGCAGCCCCACCATCCGCCCCAATGTCCCCGGTGGCTTCTTGAGGGGTAATATCAAGGGAGGCCGCTGATGAACCGGGCAACCTGCCGCCGAGGGCTTACCCTGATCGAGGTGTTGATCGCCGTGGCCATCACCGCCATCATCGCTACCTTGATCTGGGGCAGTTTCGCCCGGGCCTTCGATTCCCGTGATTTCGTCCTGGCAGCACAGGATCGCTACCACACCCTACGCCTGGCCCTGGAGCGCATGTCCCGGGAAATCTCCTCGGCATTCGTCTACGACTGTCGCGAGCTCGATACTCCCACTGGAGAGGTACGTTACCGCACACCTTTCAAGGTCGAACAAGAAGGTGACGTCTCGCGCATGGTGTTCACATCGTTTTCCCACCTGCGCATGTTCCGCGACGTACACGAATCGGACCAGAACGTGATCACCTATTTCGGCGAGAGCGACCCCGACGTACCCGGACAGATGAACCTCATGCGCAAGGAGAAAGTGCGCATCGACGCTCAACCCGAGGAGGGCGGACGAACCCAGGTACTCTGTCCCGGCGTGGAGAAGGTGAGCATACAGCTCTGGGATGAAACCAAGGAGGAATGGGTAGACGAGTGGGACTGCAGCCAGGTGGAGAGGCTCAATCGCCTGCCACAGCAGGTCAAGGTATCCATAACCGTGATCGATGAACGTGACCAGGAACTGACTCTGGCCACGGTGGCCCGGGTGTTCATAAACAAACCCCTGGCCAACTTCATCAAGCGCTCACTGTGAGGTATGCCCTTGCTGCCCGGCCGAAAAACAGCACCTGTCCGCCGCCACGGTGAGCGTGGCCTGGCCCTGCTCATGGTGCTGGTCACCGTGGCCATCCTCACCGCCATCGTCGTCGATTTCGCCTACCGGGTGCGCATCGACGTGCAGGTGGCGGCCAACGTGCGGGACCGCGTGCGCGCCTACTACCTGGCCCGCTCGGCCATGAACCTCTCCCGGTTGGTGCTCTTTTTCCAAGGCCAGGTGGATCGCCTCACCGGCGGCGTGGTCAAGCTCTACCAGTTGATACCCATCGAAAGCGACCTGGCCAAGGCCTTGACCTCCGGGGAGCTGGGGCAAGCCCTGGGCACCGAAGGTAGCGAGCTGCCGGGTGGGTTCGGCCCCTTCACGGGCAGTTTCCACGCCGAGATCACCGACGAGTACAGCAAGATCAATGTCAACGCCCTGGACAGCATCACCTCCATTGCCGCGCCCGTGGCCGGGCAGATTCTGGCACTCATCGGTGGCCCCCGCTATGCACCCATGTTCGAGGAACCCGATGCCGACGGCCAGTACACCACCCCCGCCGACGTGGTGCTGGCCATGCATGACTGGATCGACGCTGACACCACCCAGGACAGCTTCAATCCCGAGGTACTGGCGGCAGATCCATTTTCCCAGTCGCTGGTCTTCACTCCCGGTACCGCCGCCGAGGACTCGCGCTACGACATGCTGGACGACCCCTACCAGAACAAGAACGACCCCTTCTTCTCGGTGGACGAGCTGTACCTGGTACGTGGTGTCGATGATGACTTCATGGATGCCTTTGCTGACAAGCTCACGGTCTATACCGATCCGGCGCTGCTGCTGAATATCACCTCGGTCAACGACCCGGTGATGATGCTGTCGCTGCTGTGCCTGCAGCCGGAAAACGCCGCCCTGTGTACCGAGCAGGGCCTGCCGCAACTACTCGAGGTATTGTCGCTGTTCTTCGAGTTTCGCAATCTCATGCAACTGACGACCTTCACGGTACCCAACAAGGATGCCATCCAGGCCTTCTTCCAGGGCCTGGGGCCGAGTTTCAGCCCCTACTTCCTGAAAAATCTGGCTCCTTTCTCGGATACCTTTTCCGTGGCCGCCACCGGGGAGGTAGGCGAGGTGGCGGTGAAACTACGCGCCGTACTCAAGAACACCGGTTCCGGGCAGGAAATCATCTACTGGCGCGAGGAATAGGCGGAGGGCACAATGGCCCAGTTTACGATTGGACTCGATCTCGGACACTTCGCGGTGAAGCGCGTGCGCCTGCGCAGCAGCTTCAGGGCAGTGGAGCTGGTCGACTTTCAGCAGGTGGCCGTACCCCAGGACGAGAGACCCCTGCGCGAGCGCCTGGCCCAGGCTCTGGCCGGACTGGAGGACTGGAGCCCGGGAGACCTGGTGGCCACTGCCCTGCCCGGCGACGAGGTGACCATACGCATGCTCAAGCTGCCGTTTGCCGATCGCAAGCGCATCGCCCAGACCATCGGTTTCGAGTTGGAGAGCCAGGTGCCCTTTCACCTCGAGGAGGTGGTTTTCGATTACCAAACCGTGGGACCGGGCCAGGACGGTGGCAGCATGGTGATGGTGGCCCTGTGTCCCAGCGAACGGCTGGGGGAATGGCTGGAGATGCTGGCTGCCGCGGGCGTCGATCCCCGCCTGTTGGGGGCCGATGCCCTGGCTGCCAGCAGCCTGGGTGAATGGTTGCTGGACAGCCAGCAGCCCGATGACTGCGTGGCCGTGCTCGATATCGGACACAGCTTGAGTTCATTGCTGGTACTGGGGCACCAGGGACCACGGTTTGCCCGTTCGCTGTCCGGGGGTGGAGCCCTGGTAACGCGGCAGTTGTGCCAGGCCTTCGGAATAGACGCCGAGCGAGCCGAGGAGGGCAAGCACCGGGGCCTGTTCGTGGAGTCGAAGACCCGTAATGCCACCACCCCCGAACAGGTACCAGTCTCCGACGCCGTACGCCGGGGGCTGGCACCGCTGGTACGCGAGATTCGCCAGTCGTTGGCGGCCCACCGTTCCCTGTCCCGGCAGCAACCGCGCTGCCTGTGGCTGTGTGGTGCCGGGGCACGAATCGACAACCTGGACTCCTATCTGAGCGATGAACTGGCCGTCCCCGTCCAGGCGATTCAACCGGAGCAGATCGAGTTGCAGGGAATAGACAGACTGGCCGATGCGGACGAGGCGACGACTCCCGCCTGGACCAAGGCACTGGGGTTGGCCCTGCAGGCGCACATGGGGGGACGCCGGGGCTGGTTGAACCTGCGTCGCGGCGCCTACGCCTTCAAGGGGGATTTCGACCTGCTGCGCGGCAAGCTCATGCAGGTGGCGGTGGCGGTGATCATCCTGGTCATCCTGGCGGCAGGTAACATCAGCGTGCGCTGGCTGAGTCTCTCCTCGGCCGCCGCCACCATGCAGCAACGCATGAACGAGATAACTCGAACCATCCTCGGCAAGTCCTACCAGGACATCGACGTGGCCCTGTCGGTGATGAAGGAAAAGATCTCACCCGCCACCGATCCCCTGCCGCATGTTACCGCCGTCGACGTGCTACGGGAGATTCACCAGCGCATTCCCGACAATGTCAAGGCCAGGTTGAAGGACATCAACATCAGTCCCAAGCGTATCCAGATGACCGGGTTCACCGACAGCTTCGAGGCAGTGGAGAAGATTCGCTCCGAGCTCGAAAAATACAAGTGTTTTTCCGATATCCAGACCGGCAAGACGCAGAAGACCAGCAAGGGCGACGAGGTGGAGTTTCGCTTCACCATCGCCTTTGCCTGCTGAGAAAGGCAGGTGTCTGAATGTCTGCTCTGGGAGGCAAGACCCAGGACCTGGCGGCGGCGTTTTCCCGGCTGTCGCGGCGGGAAAAGATAATGGTGGGAGGCCTGGCGGTCTGCTTCGTGCTGTTCGTGGGCATGCTGCTGAGCTTGTGGATATCTTCCCGCCTGGCCGCTCTGCAACGGCGTATTGATGACTCCAATGACAAGTTGCAGGCCATGATCGACATGCGCGCCGAGTTCGAGACCGCCAAGGCCGCGCGCAAGAAGGCCGAGCAGAGAATCCGTGCCGCCCGCCATATACAGCTCATGGGTACCCTGGAAAACCTCGCCAAGCAGCTGGGGATAGACACTCAGCAGATGGAGATGAACCCGCGTCCGACCGCCGGCAATCCCGAGACCAACGTCGAGGAAGAACGGGTGGACGTCAAGATCCCCCGCATCACCATAGACCGCCTCGTCGACTTCCTCGTCCAACTTGAGAAACGTTCTGCCAGCATCGCCGTGCGCACGCTGCACATCAAGAACAATTTCCGTGAGCCGCAGTACCTGGACGTCAGCTTCACGGTGTCGAAGTTTCAGCTCAAGGAGAAGGAGGCATCCCCGGGTGCTGCCGCCGGCAGGGGTAAGAAATCATGAAAAACAAGATCCTGAAAATTGCCGGCTACTGCCTGTTTTTCCTCTGTTGCCTGGTCTTTTTCCTGCTGCAGGGTTTCCCCGTGGAGATGGTGGGTGCTTTGTTGCAGAACCGGGCCCGGGCCGCGGGTTTCAAGTTGAGCTACGAGGAAATAGACACCATGTTTCCCAACGGCCTGGAGTTCGACACCCTGCGGCTGCAGCATCCCCGCCAGGAAGGTGGTTCCTACTCCCTGCGACTGGACAATGCCTCGGCGCGCCTGTCATTGCTGTCGCTGCTGGGCGGGCACAAGTCCCTGTCTTTCCAGGTGGACCTGCTGGGTGGCTCACTGACTGGCGCTTTCGATACGCGGCAGCAGGGCTGGCACCTTCAGGCCACCCTGGCAGGACTGCGGCTGGACAAGATCGCCTTCTGGAAGGAGTTGCTGGGGCAGCAACTCAAGGGCGAGTTGGGCGGCGAGGTGGAACTCGACTGGAACCCCCGCCAGGTCAAGGACGGCAGCGGGCGCATCCAGCTGCAGCTACTGGGAGGCAAGATCGGCCAGGGCAAGATCTACGGCATCAACCTGCCCTGGGTGGATCTGGGTAAAACCCAGCTCAACCTGGAGATCAAGAAGGGCAAGGCCGAGATCAAGACCTTCAAGGTCCAGTCCGACGACCTGGAAGGCGGGCTGGACGGCTACCTGTTGCTGCAGCAACTGCTGGCCAACAGCTCCATCCACTGCCGGCTGCGTTTCAAGCCGGCCGGGGAACTGATGGAGAAGATCCGCAAGCAGATCCCTCCCGAGTTCCATGCCATGTTGGACCGGGAGCTGAACCGGGCTCGCGGCTCGGACGGCTTCTACCGCTATTCCATCTTCGGCCGCATCTTCTCGGGCCGCCCCACCTTCAGGCCCCTGCGGCAGTGAGGCGGTACTGGACAGGACGTAGTTCGCACATTGACAGGTGCATCATAGTGTGCAAATATAAAGGGATATTTGTGCAGGAGTGCGAAACATGGCTACCAACTTAGATATCGATCGCGGGCTGCTGGAAAAAGCCTTGCGGCTCGGTGGCAAGAAGACGAAGAAGGCAGTGGTTATAGAAGCGCTCGAGGAATACGTCCGGCGCCTGGAACAATTGAAAATCATTGACCTGTTCGGCAACGTGGACTTCGACCCGGCCTATGACTACAAGAAACAGCGTCGAAGAGAATGAGGGTATTGGTTGACACTTGCGTCTGGTCCCTGGCCCTGCGGAGGAGGCGCACGGGGACGGCGGACAGGAAAGTCATTGCCACGCTGGTGGAGCTGATCGGTGAACTTCGCGTTGACGTGATCGGGCCCATTCGCCAGGAGGTATTGTCGGGGATTCGCGATCGACGGCAGTTCGACAAGGTCAAGGCACGGCTTCGTTCGTTTCCGGATATAGAACTGGACAGCGGGGATT
>QMME01000234.1 GCA_003647095.1 Deltaproteobacteria bacterium | reverse complement strand
GCCCCGGCAGGACTGGCACTGATCGTGAACCCGGCGCGACAGCCGAAAAACCTCCCGGCGGTCTTTCGTCCCGTCCAGGTCGCGGCCCTGCTCCACCAGCAACGAGGCCACGGCCGCCACCACCACGGCGGCGCTGCTGCCCAGGCCCAGCTTGCATCCCTTCAGGTACAGCTGCCGCGAATCGGCCCGGCAGGGAGCGGGCCGCAGCTCGAGCTCCAGCAGGGCGGCGGCCAGCTGCCGGGCCCGGTTGGGAAGATCGTCTCCAGCGGGCACGCCGCCCACCCGCACCGTCACCCGGCGATCCAGCGCCACCGCCAGCGCCGGGGCCCCGTGGCGAACGGCATATTCTCCCAGCAGCACCAGCTTGCCCGGTGCCTGGACGGTGGTCGGCAGTTGCCTCATGACACCACCCGGGCGCCTGCGCCCGGCCTTTCCACCAGCACCCGTTCGACGCCGGGCACCTGGGACAGTCCCTCGGCAACCCGCCGGGCATCGCCGGCGTTGCACAGCACCTTGACATGGGGTCCGGCGTCCATGGTGAAGAACACCGGCAACCCGCCCCGGCGCCATTCCCAGACCTGGTGCAGCACCGCCACCGTGGCCGGCCGCCAGTAGAGGAAGGGCGGGCGGGAGCTGATGGTCAAGGCGTGCATCTTCAGACAGGAGCTTTCCATGACCTCTCCCAGTTGCTGCAGGTCGCGCCGGGCGACGGCCTGGCGGGCCCGGGACATGTCCGCCGGATGCGTCGCCAGCCAGTCCTGGTAGTACGGCGAGGTCAGCCGCGAACGTTCCATGCCCTCGGTGGAGCCTGGCCGCTTGCTGCCGGCGGCCAGCACGGCCACTACCAGCCGCAAGGGCCAGTGTTCGGCCGGGGCCAGCTGGCGCAGCCAGCCGCCGTCGCCGGCCGAGCCGGGAGGCTGCAGCTCCACGAATCCTCCCAGCAGGCTGCGGGGAGCCGAACCGGAGCCCCGGCGGGCCAACTCCGCCAGCCGGGAAAGATCCCGGCGGGCCCCGCTGGCCTGCCAGGCCGCCAGCACCAGGGCGGCGAAGGCCGAGGCCGAGGAGGCCAGGCCGGATGCCGTGGGAACGGTGTTGCGCGACTCCACCCGGGCGAACCAGCCCATGCCGCTGGCCTGGCGCACCAGCTCGAGGACGGCGCTCACCCGCTGCCGGGCGGCATCCGGGGCGGGCCGGCCGTCGAGTACCAGGCTGTCGCCGTCCAGGGCCGGGTCGAACACCACCTCGGTGCTGGTACCCAGCTCCGTCAGGGTCAGCGACAGGCTGCCGGTGGCCGGCAGGTTTTCGTCGAGCCGTTGCTTGCCCCAGTACTTGACCAGGGCCACGTTCACCGGTGCCCAGGCTCGAGCCGCCTTCATACCGCCATCCTCCAGTCGTCCGCGCCGTCGAGGTACCAGGTGCGATGGCCGGCCCGGCTCCAGGCCCGGGCCACCTCGCGCTGGTTGCCGGGCGCCAGCGCCACCACCGCCCCTCCCCCGCCGGCCCCGGTAAGCTTGGCACCCAGCGCCCCGTGCCGGCGCGCCAGCTGTACCAGGGAGGCGATCTCCGGGCTGGAGACTCCGAGGAGCTCGAGCAGCTGCTGGTTGCTGTTCAGGGCCAGGCCCAGCTCGGCCCACCTGCCGGCGCACAGGGAATCCAGGCCCCACCACAGGCAGCGCTCCATCTCCGCGAAGAGGACCTCGGTCTCCTGAGGCTGCCGCTGCCGGCGCCGGCGAACCAGCTCCACCATGTGCCGGGTCTGGTGTTCCCGGCCGGTGTATCCCACCACCATCTCCGGCAGACGGCATTCCAGGCCCAGGGCCTGGGCAGACAACCGCCGGGCCGGAACCGGCAACGCGGGTAGCGGCTTGCTCCATTCCCGGCGCCGGAACAGGCACACACCCCCGAAGCAGGCCAGGGTATCGTCGAGACCACTGGGCCGGCCGTGAAAGATCTCTTCCAGCACGTGGGCCAGGCGCCGCTGTTCGGCCAGATCGAGCTCGAGCCCGCGCACCCGGGCCAGGGCCCTGACCAGCAGCACCGCCAGCGCCGCCGAGGAACCCAGCCCCGCCCCCGGGGGAATGCGGGAATGCACGCTGAGCTCCATGCCCAGCCGCCGCCCCGGCAGCAACTCGAAAAGCCGGTGCAGGACCTTGCCCAGCAGCCCGGGATGGCAGCAACAACCATCGAAGTTCCAGGCGGGCAGGCACAGCTTGACGTGATCCGCCAGCGGCCGCAGTCGCTCCACCACCATGGCCCCGGGCAGCCCCAGGCCCACGGCCGGCCGCCCGAACACCACCGCGTGCTCGCCGAAGAGGATCACCTTGCCCTGGGACGGTGGTACCGTCATCCGCTCAGCTCCCTGCCAGCCGTTGTCGCAGCCAGCCGGCCAGCGGCTCCGCCAGCACCCGGGGAGCCCGGTGCAGCCGCTCGAGATCGGCGCAGCCGCACAGCAGCATCACCCGGCGCAATCCCGCCACCAGCCCGGCCAGGTAGTCACGGCAACCGTCCTCGCCGTCCCGGAAATACGCCTGCAGCACCGGGGCCGCCACCCCGGCCAGGCGCGCTCCCAGTACCAGGGCCCGGGCCACGTCGAGACCGGTACGTATTCCTCCCGAGGCGATCACTTGCAGGCCGTTGCCCCGCTGCTCGGCCACGGCGGCCGCGGTGGGTATGCCCCAGTCCCACAGCGCCTGCAGCTCGGCGCCGGCCCGCTCACCCTGTCGCTGCACCTCCACTCCCACCCAGGAGGTACCCCCGCAGCCGGAGACGTCGAGCCACTCCACCCCGGCCCCGGCCAGCTGTCGGCCCACCTCGCGGCCGATACCGCAGCCGCATTCCTTGACGATGACCGGCCGCTCCAGGCCGGCCACCAGCTTCTCGATGGCCGGCAGGATTCCCCGGAAATCGCGATCGCCTTCCGGCTGGGCCAGTTCCTGGGCGGGGTTGAGATGGATGCAGATGGCATCGGCGGCGAGCCGATCGAGGGCCCGCTTGATGGTATCCAGCGGGGTGTGCAGCAGCTGGCAGCCTCCCAGGTTCCAGGCCAGGAACACCCGCGGTGCGCAATCGCGTACCTGGTAGCTGGCCACGGCCTGGGGATGCTCGAGCATGGCGCGGCCGCTGCCCAGTCCGAAGGCCAGGCCCAGTTCGTCGGCCACCCGCGCCAGGGAGCGATTGATGGTTCCCGCCTGCCGGCTGCCTCCGGTCATGCCGGTTATGAAGACGGGCGCCGCCAGTTGCTTGCCGGCGATGGCGCAAGTGGTGTCGATGTCGTCATGGTTCAGCTCCGGCAGGGCCTGGTGAACCAACCCCACACACTCCAGCCAGGTGGTTGCCTGGCGGGCGGGAACCCCGCCCCGGCGAAAAGGCTCCAGGTGTTCATCCTTCCTGGCCAGGGTGACCTGTGCATCCGCTTCCATGCCGGGACCAGTCCTTTCGCTGTCATCACACCGGCAACAGTTGCTAGCAGGAACCGTGCCACTGACCCGGCATGCCCACCAGAAGCAAATGGCCCGGAGAATTACGCCGTTAGGACCGGCAGACGGCACTCGGTTGGCGGCTGCCGGTGCCCGCCGCCGGGCGGCCGTGCGCATTCGAACACGCGGCATCCCGGTAGTCGGCGGGAAAATCGCAGAAAGCCATTGGCAGGATTCTTGCACCAGGATCCAGGCACGGAGTCACGGCACGGGCAGCGGCTCGTTCAGCCGACGGCAGAGGAGACGAGGAGATGAACCACGACGCCAGGCTGCACACGTTGCAGCGACAAGCCGAGGAGAAGCTGGCCCACTACCTGGCCACCTGCCGCGGGCCGGAGCAGGTCCTCGATGCCATGCGCTACAGCCTGCTGGGTGGAGGCAAGCGGGTGCGGCCGGTGCTGCTGGTATCCACCTGGGAGGCATTGCAGCGGCCCGGGGCGCTCGACCCCTGGCCGGCGGCCTGCGCCCTGGAATTCATTCACACCTACTCTCTGATTCACGACGACCTGCCGGCCATGGACGACGACGACCTGCGCCGGGGCCGTCCCTCCTGCCACAAGGCCTTCGGCGAGGCCCTGGCCATCCTGGCCGGGGATGGGCTGCTCACCGAATCGTTTCGCCTCCTGGCCGACGAATACCGTCCCTGGCCGCGGCAGGCCCTGCAGCTGACCCGGGAACTGGCCCGGGCCGCCGGCTGTGCAGGCATGGTCGGCGGCCAGGCCCTGGACATCAGCTACACCGGCAGCAGGCTGGAGCAGGAGCAACTGGAGACCATGCACCGGCTGAAGACCGGGGCCCTGCTGGGAGCGGCGGTGCGCTGCGGAGCCATCCTGGCCGGGGCCCCGGCCCGGGAAATCGAGCGAGCCAGCGACTGGGCCGGCAAGATCGGCCTGGCCTTCCAGGTGGCCGATGACCTGCTCGACGTGGTGGCCACCAGCGAGAACCTGGGCAAGACGGCCGGCAAGGACAGCTGCCAGGGAAAGAGCACCTACGTGGATCTGCTGGGAGTGGATGCCTGCCGGCACTACCTGCACGACCTGCTGGGCCAGGCCCGCTGCCAGATAGATGCCCTGCAACCGGGATCGGCCACCCTGTGCCAGCTGACCGATTACCTCGGCCAGCGGGTGGAGCGGCACTTTGCCTAGCAAGCGCACGAGGCCGGCGGGCGCGTGCGATAACGCACCCATCCTGCCGGCGGGAGCGGAAACATGAGTCGGACACAGGACGAGGGCAGGTTGCAGGACCTGCGCCGGGAGCTGGAGGACATCAACCACGCCATGTTGCGGCTGCTGGGCCGCCGGGGCCGGGTAGTCAGGCAGGTCGGCGAGTTGAAGCGGGAGCTGGGCATGCCCCTGTTCGTCCCGCAGCGGGAACAGCAGATGCTGGAACGGCTGGTGCAGAGCAACCCCGGCCCCTTTCCCGAACAGACCATCCGCCACCTGTTTCGGGAGATCTTCAGCGCCTCGGTGGCGCTCATGGAGCAGCAGCAGGAGGGCAACCTGCAGGTGTGCCGCCGGCAAGGCGAACCGGTCTGCAGCATCCCCCTGGCCGGCCTGACGGTGGGCTCCGGACAGCCGGTGATCATCGCCGGGCCCTGCGCGGTGGAGAGCCGCAGCCAGATGGAAATGGTAGCGAGCGGCCTGCGCCGGCTGGGAGTGCGCCTGTTGCGGGGCGGCACCTTCAAGCCCCGCACCTCGCCTTACAGCTTCCAGGGCATGGGGGAGCCGGGCCTGAAGCTGCTGGCCCAGGTGGCCCGGGAAAACTCCCTGGCCACGGTGACCGAGGTGATGGACACCCGTCACGTCCAGCTGGTGGCCGAGTACGCCGACGTGCTGCAGATCGGCGCCCGCAACATGCACAACTACTCCCTGCTCAAGGAAGTCGGCCTCTGTCGCAAGCCGGTGCTGTTGAAACGGGGCCTGGCCGCCACCCTGAAGGAACTGCTGCTGGCGGCCGAGTACATCTGGTCCCAGGGCAACCAGCAGATCATTCTCTGCGAAAGGGGTATCCGTACCTTCGAGCGCGAATACCGCAACACCCTCGACATCTCGGCCGTGCCCCTGCTCAAGCAGTCCAGTCGCCTGCCGGTGATCGTCGACGTCAGCCACGCGGCCGGGCGCAAGGACATCCTGGCGGCGCTGGCCCGGGCGGCCCTGGCCGCCGGCTGCGACGGCATCATGGTCGAGGTCCATCCCTTCCCGGTGGTGGCCCGTTCCGACAACCAGCAGCAGCTGGATCTGGACGAATTCGCTCGTTTCCTGGAACAGGTGGATCCTCGTGCCAGCTGGCAGGGCTTCACCGGCGAACCGTCCGCGGCCCCACGCCGGCGACAAGGAGGTCAGGCATGAAACTGTCGGTGGCTTGCAACTTCGATCCGCAGTTGCCCGAGCTGCTGGCGCCTTACCCGGTATACGAGGTGTACGGCAAGCTGGCCAGCGATCCTTTCGGGGGCGGGCGTCCCTCCTTCTACCTGCCGCAGATCGGCATAGGGGAACTGGAACGCTACGTGCGCCTGGTGCATTCCCAGGGGCTGCAGTTCAACTACCTGCTCAACGCCGTGGCCATGGGCAACGTCGAGTTTTCCCGCGCCGGGCAACAGAAGCTGGAGAAGCTGCTGGGTGCCCTCGAGGACATGGGCGTGGACGCGCTCACCGTCTCCAGCGTGTTTCTGCTGCGCCTGGTGAAGCGCCGCCATCCCCGCTTCCGCGTCCGCGTGGGCGCGCACATGTTCACCGACACGCCCCGCAAGGTGCGCTTCTGGGCGGAGAACGGTGCCGACAACATCGTCATCAACGAGGTGAGCATCCACCGCGAGTTCGCGGTGCTGCGGGCCATGCAGCAGGCGGCCGGGGCGGTGGAATTGCAGCTCATCGTCAACAACTGGTGCCGCACCGACTGCGCCATCGCCGGGACCCATGCCACCGGACTCAACGCCGCCTCCCAGCAGGGCAACCGCGGCTTCCCGCTGGACTACTGCTCGGTGGTCTGCAACTGGGTAAGGCTGCAGGATCCCGTCAACTACATCCGTGCCAACTGGATCCGCCCCGAAGACCT
>QMME01000233.1 GCA_003647095.1 Deltaproteobacteria bacterium | reverse complement strand
CCCCCGGGGGGAGGGGATGAGGAGGGTATTAATATATGATGGCGGCGTAGCCCACCCACATGGTGAAATCGCCCCGACCCTCCACCTCGGCGCTGGTGACGTGCTCGAGCAGGTGCCCGCCCGCGGCTCCGCGGGCGCGGGCGAACTCCAGGGCCGCCGCCGCCGCCCCCGGGCAGCAGGCCGAGTGGTTGGCCAGGGCATGCTCGATGGCCCCGGCGGCGTCGAGATGCAGCAGCCGGTCGAGGAAGGCAGCGTCGTTTTCCTGCTTGGACCAGCGATGGGCCTCGGCACCGATACCCCGGGGCATGAAGCCGTAGTTGGGGCCGTAGTGGGTCAGGTCGGTGGAACCGATGGCCAGCGCCGGCCGGCCCAGCCTTTCGGCCTGGGCCGCCGCCCAGGTCCCGGCCCGCAGGGCGGTATCGCCGGGCGGAACCTGCAGGGCCACCACCCGGGCCTGCGGCCACAACCGGCGGATGAAGGGCATCTGCAGCTCGATGGTGTTGTCCGGCTGGAAATCGTCGCTGCTTTCCACCCGGCAGGAAAACTCCTCCACCGCCGCCGTGGCCAGCCGCTCGTCCACCTCGACCGGACCCAGGGGAGTGCCGAAGGCCCCGCGCGGCATGCACAGCGGGCGTGAGCCCGGCCCCAGGTGACCGCCGAAGACGAAGACCAGCTCCGGCTCCGCGCCGGCCAGGGCGGCGAAGGTCTTGCCGGCGGTGGCCCCGGAGAAGTACCAGCCGGCGTGGGGCACGATGCCGGCCAGGCGCCCGGTGTGTGCCGGGCCGGCGGCCAGGTACTCGTCGACGGCCCGGCGGCAAGCCTCGGCGCCGGCCGGGTACCAGCCCTGCTGGGCGAAAAACGGCTGGCGTACCTGCATGTCACACCCCCTGGTCCCGGTCACCGGCCGGCAGCGCCGCCAGGAAAAGTTCCGGCCGGCGGGGGCTGATCACCAGCGCCCGGCCCCGCCGGCGTTGCAGCTCGATGGCCCGGCCGGGATCGCTGCAGAACACCGAGCCCAGGCTGACCAGGGCCGCGGCGGAACCGATGCGCCTGGCGGAAACGATCTGCTCGCGGGGAATTCTCTTGCGGTAGAACAGGCCCTCGATCACCAGCTGCCGCCCGTTCAGCCGGTAGCGACGGGGCAGGCTCAGCAGCACCAGGAAAAACGGCAGGCACAGCAGCACCACCCACGGGCGGGTGGCCACCGGGGTCGGATCCAACCGTTGCAGCAGCACCAGGAAGGCCGGGGGCAGCACCAGCGCCAGCAGCATCAACCACATGAGCGGGCCGACGCGGGGGACATCCAGCAGCTCGCCGTCGCTCCCGGACGGTTCCGAGGCTGGCGATTCTGGAAGGTGTGATGTTCCTATCTGGAACACAGTGCCCTCCTGTCACATGCCGCCGTTTTTCGAGCGGTAACGGTACATGCCGGGATAATAATGTAAAACCAGAACCAGTCAACCCCGCCCGCCGTTGAACCGCGATCCGCGGATCACGGCCCGGCAACGGCCGGGCTCGCGCCCCGGGGCCGCCGTTGCCCCCGCGATGAGACAATAGCCCGATCGGCAAGGGTTTTTTCTCCTGGCACGACTCTTGAAGTTACTCCTGGTGTGCACCGACAACCGCCGGCCCGGCCCGGTGCCGGCCCGGACGAAAGGAGGGCTGTAGAGATGAAAGACATCCTGAGAGCGACTGTTGGACTGCTGCTGGCGGCGTCGCTGCTGTCGCTGGCGGGCTGTCCCATCTGTGACGAGGACGGTTGCGCCTGTCTCGGCGACTGCCGGAACGATTGCTACGAAGAGTTCTGTGACGCGAACGGCTGCTGGTGGTGCGACTGCAACGGCTGTTATCCCCAGGCCGACGAGTGCTACACCGACTGGGACTGCTACTACGGGGAGATCTGCCAGCAGGGAAGCTGCCTTGCCGGCTGCCGGGGCGACGCCGACTGTTACCCGGGCGAGATCTGCGACGACGGCGTTTGCCTGGCCGGTTGCCTGCTGGATTCCGATTGCTACCCGGGCGAGGTCTGCCGGGAGGGTCGCTGCCGGCCGCGCGAACAGCCGCCCTGCACCTCGAACCTGGACTGCCCCGGGCTGTCGCTGTGCGTGGCCGGTGAATGCATCGCCGTCGAGTGCCGAGAAGACGGCGACTGCCCGCCGCTCGAGGCCTGCCACAACGGTGCCTGCGTGCCCGCCGGCTGCGCCGGCCACGCCGACTGCGCCGAGGGCGAGATCTGTGACGGCGGCGTCTGCCGCCCGGCCCAGCCCGGCGGCGACTGCCTGGCCGCCGAGGACTGTCCCGGGGCGCAGGTGTGCCTGGACGGCCGGTGCGTGTTGCTGTGTGCCATGAACTCCGACTGCCCCCAGGACATGCTCTGCGTCGACCAGGTGTGCGTGCCCGAGCCCGATGATTCCTGCACCGGCAACACCGACTGTGCCGACGGGCAGCTGTGCATCGACGGCCACTGCAGCCGGCTGTGCGTGGTGGACGCCGACTGTCCGCCCGAGCGCATCTGCGACGGCTTCGTCTGCGTCGAGCGGCCGCGGCCCGATCCCGAGTGCGCCCGTGACGCCGATTGTCCGCCCGAGCGCATCTGCGTCGATGCCCGTTGCCGGCAGCTGTGCACAGACGACGAGCAATGTGCCCCGGGGCAGTTCTGCGACTGCGGCATCTGCCGCGACCGTGCCGAGATTCCCCCCGAGTGCCGCTTCAGCAGCGACTGCGAGCCGGGCCGGGAGTGTGTCGACGGCTTCTGCCGCGTGCCCTGCTGCGAGGATGCCGAGTGCGGTCCGGAGCAGATTTGCCGGGACGGCTTCTGCTTCGACCCCGGCGCCTGCAACTGCGACGTGGATTGCCCCACCGGCAAGACCTGTATAGAGAAGCGCTGTCGCTGAGACGCCGGGGGCAACCCCTGACGGTACTTTCCCGTACCGTCCACCCCTCTCGATGTCGAGAGGGGTGTTTTTTCGCGGCTGCCGTTCCGCACGGCGCGCGCGGCCGGACTACGGCTGCCGGGCGCCGGGCTCGTTGCTGGTTCAGAAGGGAACGTCGTCGTCGCCGATGGGCGGTCCGCCCGGGTCCTCGCCCTGGTCGGGGTAGGGAGGCGGGCCGCCGTTGCTGGCCCGGGGGGCCTGTCCGCGATCCGAGCGGCTGCCCAGGAAGCGCACCGTCTGGGCGACGATCTCCGTGGTGTAACGCTTGTTGCCGTCACGGTCGTCCCACTGGCGGGTCTGCAGCCTGCCTTCGACGTACACCTGGCGACCCTTGGCCAGGTAGTCGCGGCAGGTCTCGGCCAGCTTGCCGAAGGTGACGATGCGGTGCCACTCGGTGCGTTCCTGGGGCTCGCCGCTGCGGCTGGTGAAGCGCTCGCTGGTGGCGATGCGGAAGTTGGTTACCGGCTGGCCGTTCTGGGTGTAGCGCGTCTCCGGATCGGCGCCCAGGTTGCCGATGAGGATGACCTTGTTTACCGATGCCATGATGACCTCCGTTTTCCTGAGGAGCAACACTACCGCACATGTCCGACGGTTTTGCAAGCGGGAAACTCCCTGCCGGGTGCATGTCCGGGCCGGAGCCGCGTAGCGCCGGGGCAACAGCCGGATCCCCGTCCCGCCTGGTGGAACGAGACAAAAACCCATCTATTACAGGAATATTGGTATCGGGGAATCGCCTGGCGCGCTTCTTGCTCTGTCCACGGGCATGTTGGCGATCGACGTCCGCCGGAGCCGTCTCCTCGAATCTGGCACACCGGCGGGCAAACCGGCGCGGAGGTGCTTACGATGAGATTCCTGAATGAAATCGGGTGCAACAGGCTTTTCTGGCGCATGGTGCTGGCGCTGGCAGGTGTGCTGGTGGTGGGTTGCGGCGGCGGAAATGGTAACCTGGAGGATGACAACCCGTTTCTCGAGGATTACAGGGATGCCGGCAAGGAAGACAGTGGCTGGATCTCCGCGGTCAACGCCGTCGAGGTGGAGGTTACCCTGGAGAGCGATATTCGCACCCCGGGCAAGTGGCAGGCGGTGTACGGGCCGGCCGACCTGTCCCAGTTCGGGCTCACCTACCTGCGCCACGAACACAACCTGTTCATCGAGTCGCAGATGGTGGTACCGGAGCAGGAGCGCACCATCGAGTGGCTGCTGGACGGAACCTGGGTGAACGCCGAGGATGTCGACGTCTACAACACCCCTCTCGAGAAGTTGAACCACTTCCGCATCACCGGCATCAACGCCGTTGCCTACAAGCCCGAGGACCCCGAGCACCTGCTGGGCAAGACCTACCCCGCCGAGGTTCCCCGCTACCCCTACGACCTGCTGGGAAGCGCCGGGGAAAGCTGTGCCAGCCACGGTTCCCACGAACTGTGGGACGAGACCTACTGGTACTTCTGGGATCCGCAGCGCAGCGACTGCCGGCTGGAGACGACGACGATGACGGCCACCGTGACCGGCGTGATCACGCATGACGGGCCCCGCTACCCGGAGTATGACCGGCTCATCCAGGACGGAAAGGTCGAGGCGGTGGTCTTCTTCGGTGCCTTCGGCGGCAGCGGTCCCATCGAGGAGGACCTGGGCTTCCGGTCGATGGAGTCGTTCACCAGAAAGATCCAGGCCGCGGGTTTCGTCCAGACCACCTCGCCGGACGGGTTGCTGCGCTTCACCAGGACCCAGTACGACATCGAGCAGATCGTGGACGTATCCAGCCCGGCCGACTTCCGCGGCCTGAGCGACATCGATCACGCCGCCGTCTTCGATCGGGCGGTCAAGAACCACGAGATCGTGGTCTACAACGGGCATTCGATCATGGGCACCAGCAATTTCTGGAAACGCCCGGGCATCTACCCCGACAGCTACCAGATCTTCTTCTTCAACGGCTGCCTGGGATACGAGTACTACGTGCGGGCCATCCTGGACGGCAAGGGCAGCTGGGACAAGGTCGACGTCATCTCCAACATCAAGGAAACCCCTTCCGCCCCGCAACCCAAGGTCATAGCTTCTTTCCTGGCGGCCGTCTTCCAGGGGGCCGCCGAGGGGGGCCGGGTTTCCTACGGCGAGGTTCTCGGCGCCATCGGCCGTTATACCTACAACTCCTGCTACGGTGTCTCCGGCGCCCGGAACAACTGCTTTTCGCCCGACGGCAACCTCTGCGAGGAGAACCCCGACCAGACCTATTTCGAAAGCGACGCGGCCGTGGACATCCCCGACGACGATCCCGCCGGGGTGAGCAGCGCCATCCAGGTTCCCCGTTCCCTGCTCCCGGGAGGCGTGGACGTGGAGATCGATCTCGAGCATACCTGGCTGGGTGACCTGCGCATCACCCTGGAACACCAGGGAACCGTCTTCGTCATTCGCGACCGGGTGGACGACTACTACAACACCGGCATCACGGGCACCTTTTCCACCGACCTGTTCGACGGCCTGGATGCCCGGGGCACCTGGACGCTCACCGTCAGCGATCACCAGCAGGCCGATACCGGGGTTCTCAAGCGCTGGGCCCTCGAGCTGTCGCCGCAGTAGGCGACGGCCGGCCACCGGGCATCTTTCCTGCCAAGCCTGTTGCCTGCCGCAGCGGGCGGATGCTAGCATGGGCCACCGACAACGGTGCCCGGAGGCGGGCGCGTGAGGAGTGTGGCTTGCGGGTCCTGAGATATCTGCGCTGGTTCGCTAACTCCCTGTTCTGCTACCTGTGGACCTTCATCAACTCCTTCATCGCCACCCTGGCCCTGTGCCTGGGGCACCAGGGGCGGGCCTCGCACTGGGTGGGGCGGCGTTCCTGGGCCGCCGGCATGCTGCGTTTCTGCGGCATCAAGGCCACCGCCTCCGGCCTGGACAACTTCGACCCGCGCCGTCCCTACGTCTTCGTGGCCAACCACCAGAGCCTGTTCGACATTCCCGCGGTGTTCTACACCAACCCCGCCAACCTGCGCTTCATAGCCAAGAAGTCGCTGTTCTACATTCCCTTCTTCGGCTCCTACCTGGCCCTGGCCGGCTACATCGCCCTGGATCGCTCCAACCGCCGGAAGGCCATTGCCTCCCACGACCGCGCCGCCGAGAAGATCCGCCACGGGGTGCCCATAATCAGCTTTCCCGAGGGCACTCGCTCAGCGGACGGCGAGGTACGAAAGTTCAAGAAGGGTGCCTTCATGCTGGCGATCAAGGCCGGGGTGCCCATCGTGCCGGTGTCCATCAGCGGCACCCGCGAGGTGTTGCCCAAGCACAGCCTGCTGGTGCGTTCCGGTCGCATCCGCATCCACTACGACCGGCCCGTGGAGACCAGCGACTACGGCGTCGAGGGTCGCGACACCCTGATGGAGAAGGTGCGCCAGACGGTGCTGGCCAACAAGCGGTTGCTCGATGCCGGGCGGATCCCGGACGGCGGGCAGCGGCAGGAGTGAGCGAATGAAGAAGGCAAGAGTGTTGCTGGCCATGTCGTTGTCGTGGATTGCCCTGGCGCCGGCCGGCGCCCGGGCCGACCATCCCGCGGATCGGCTGGGAAAGATCCCCGCCCCGGGCCCCACCGGCACCGGCCTGACCCGCGCCGGGGGTCTGCT
>QMME01000232.1 GCA_003647095.1 Deltaproteobacteria bacterium | reverse complement strand
CCCGAGAAGGTGTCGTTTTCGGTACACGGGTTGCCGTCGTCGCAGGAGGCGGTGTTGTTGGTATGCGTGCACTAGCCGCTGCCGGGATCGCAGGCGTCGTCGGTGCACGGGTTGCCGTCCGAGCAGTCCCGGGGGGTGCCGCTGCAGCTGCCTCCCGAGCAGGTGTCGTTTTCGGTGCACGGGTCGCCGTCGTCGCAGGGAGTGCCGTCGGGCAGGGTGGAGCAGTCCTGCCCGCCGCAGTAGCCGTAGAAGTCCCCGGCCTGGTCTTTCTGGCAGTCGTCGTTGGCGCAGTTGAAGTCCTCGGCACAGAGGCTGCCCAGGGGATTGTCGAAGCCCAGCTCCGCCGCCCGCACCGCCCGGCCGGCGTTGACCCGGCCGTAGCCGTAGTAGTTGTTGTGGCCGTTGCCGTCGTAGCTCACCCCGCCCACCTTGTCGGCGGTCTGCTCGACGATGCAGCGGGCCTCGGCACCGGTGAGGGTGGGATTGGCGGAGAAGACCAGGGCCACCACCCCGGCGGCGATGGGGCAGGCGGCCGAGGTGCCGTTGAAGTAGCGGGTGTAGTTGCCGGTGTTGTCGGGCTCGGGCATTCCGGTGTCGTAATCTCCCCAAAAACCGGGAGCCCAGAAGGTGCCGTTGCGGGAAAAGCCGCGGCTGCCGATGGTGTCGGTGGTGAGGATCTGCGGGTCGCCGGAGCCGCTGCCGCCGGTGGGGGCCACCACCGAGAGGTTGGGCCCGTAGTTGGAGTAGCTGACCACGATGTCGTTGTCGTCGGTGCCGCCCACGGCCATGACCTCGGCCATGTTGGCCAGCTCGCCGGGGCCGATGGCCACGGCGTTGCCGGACGAGTCACCGTTGCCGGAGGCGAACAGCACCACCGCGCCCAGGCCGCCGCGGCCGTTGTTGACCGCGTTCTGCACCGCCGTGTAGAAGGGGGCCATGTCCACCTGGCCGCCGTCGATGATGTCCTGGGTGATGCCCCAGGAGTTGGAGATCACCCAGGCGCCGTTGCTGGTGGCGTAGTTGATGGCCTGGTAGCCCTGGGCCAGCTCGGTATAGGTGGTATAGGCGTCCATCATGCGTACGCCCATGAGCGAGCACGACGGGCATACCCCGGCACCGCCCTCGGAGTTGTTCATGGAGGCGGCGATCTCTCCCGAGCAGCAGGTGCCGTGGGCGTTCATGGAGTCTGCCGGCGGGGTGGGGTCGTTGTCGCCGCCGGGAACGTCGTAGCCGGTGACGATGCGGGCCGGGTCGAAATCGGGGTGTCCCTCGTCCAGGCCGGTGTCCACCACCGCCACGATCACCTGGCCGTCTCCGAAGGTGACGTCCCAGGCTTCCTGGGAGTGGATGTGGTGGCCGTTCGATTGCTGGTGGTGCCACTGCTCGCCGTAGTAGGGATCGTTGGGAGTGTAGTAGAGGGTGATGGGGACGGCGAAGTCGGGCAGGGCCCACTCGACGCCGGGCAGACGCGCGGCCAGGCGGGCGGCTGCCAGGGCGGCCTCGGCGTCCCCGGCACGACAGAGGTAGACCGCCTGGCGGCGGTCGAGGATGCGCTCTATCTCCAGCCCGGCCGAGGCCAGCAGGCCGGCGGCGTCGGCAGAAGCGGCGGCGAAGCGAACCAGCACCCCGCGGTCGAGCAGGTAGAAGGCCTCGCTGCCGCGCACCGCGAACACCAGCCCGGCCCGTTCCGCCAGGCCCGCGGCCACCAGCCGCCGGCCGATCTCCTCGCCGCGACCCTGGTACTGCGGGCGCAGCTTGAAGACCCACAGGTCGCCGTGCTCGAGAATGCCCGCCTCGAAGTCGAACGCCGGCTGCAGCGCCAGCTCTTGCCGGGCTTGCACTCCGGCCGCCGGCACCACCGCCAGGTGGGCCGGGGAGGGCAGCAGCACCCGCTCGACACCGTGACTGTCCGTGTAGCTGAGAGCCGCCCGGGCCACGGCCGGCCCCAGCAGCAACATCGCCATCCCCCACATCAGCATCGCCTTCTTCATGTGTTCCTCCTGTTATCGAGATGACGGCTCATACTACGGAGGCCGATTGTTTTTTCCAAGGGGGAGGTTCTCCCACACCCCGGACGGAACGGCCTTGCCAGCATCGGGCAGTTCGATGCAGAATAGAGTTCGCCACACTCCCGAGAAGGAGGCTGCGATGCCTAACCGGTGTATTGGTCTGTGGGTCGCCGGGTTGCTGCTGGCCTGGCTTTGGCTGGGCTGCTCGGACGACAAGCTGCACGGAGCCGCCCCGGCGGTGGATTCCTACTGGAGCGGGCCCGAGGACGTGCCCCCGGCCGGGGCCGGGCGCACCCCCATACCCGAAGACGACGAGATCATGGTCGATTTCGGCCCGGTGACGACCGGCACGGTGGCGCATCGGCACCTGTTCATCCGCAACAGCGGGCGCGGAGACCTGGTTCTGGCGGGGCTGCAGGTGGATCCGGCCTCGAGCGGGGACTTCCTGGTGGCCTGCCGCCGCAGCGGCATCTACCGGGAGGGCTGCCCGCTTTCCGAAAGCGAGCCGCTGCGGGTGGCTCCCGGGGGAGAACTGGCCCTGCGCTTCACCTATACCCCGGCCGAGGTGGGACCGGACAGCGGCACCGTCACCCTGCAACTCAACACCGAGGTGCATTCCCGGCTGTCGATCCACCTGGCCGGTTCCGGGGTGGTGCGCGACATCGAGGTGTGCGTGCGCGACTGCACCGGCAGCGACGATCTGCCGGAGTGCGCCAGCGCCGGGTGGAAGTGCAACGACGAAAGCGGCAAGGAAAACCTGCTGGTCGACTTCGGCCAGGTGGCGGTCGATGTCCTGGTGCACCGCCAGGTGCGGGTACGCAACCTGGGCCAGCTCGAGCTGGAGGTGAACCGCTTGGAGAAGCTGCCGGCCAGCGCGCCGGCCTTCGCGCTCGACCTGGGAGCGGGCGATCTTCCCGGCCTGCTGGGCCAGGGCGGGGAAAGCTATTTCCTCGTCGACTACCAGCCCGCCGACGCCGAGCAGCACCTGGGACGGGTACGCATCGCCTGCGACGACGGCGACGAACCCGAGGTGCAGCTGGAGCTCGCCGGCCAGGGAGTGGCCCCGCGGGCCTGCCCGGAGCCGCTCACCCTGGATTTCGGCACCGTGGTCACCGGCCAGGCGGCGGTACAGTCGTTCACCATCCACAACTGCGGCCTGCTGCCGCTCGAGGTATACGGGGTGGCCCTGGCCGGCTCGCCCTTCTCGCCCGATTTCAGCCTGGTGGATGCGCAGGCCGCCCAGGTGACCATTCCCGTGGGCGGTTCGATAGACGTACCCGTGCAGTACCTGCCCGCCCAGGACGGCTCGGATGCCGGCGGAGTGGACATCTTCTCCAACGACCTGGTGGCCGATCCCGACAGCCACCTCACCGGCACGGTGCAGCTGTTCGGCCGGGGCCTGTCGCTGGTGTGCGATCTCAAGGTGGACCCGGCCGCGGCCCAGTTCGGGCCGGTGGAGATCGGCTCGAGCGGTACCGTGGAGCTCGTCTTGAGCAACAGCGGCAACGGCCCCTGCAGCATCGATCACCTGGAGATCACCAGCAACACTCCTGACGGCGAGTTCGCCCTCGCCGCCGGGCCCGCCGCCGGCAGCAGTATCGACCCGGCCGCCGGCGCTACCGTCAGCCTGACCTACAGCCCGGCCGATCACGGGCCCGACACCGGGATACTGAGCATCTTCGTCAACGACAAGGACACCGATGAACTCAGGGTGGATCTCAACGGCTTCGGGGCCTGGCCCGGCGGCGACGGCCCGGTGGCGGTGTGCTCGGCGGACCCCCCGGCGGCCCTGCCGCTTTCCAACGTCACCTGGCGCGGCGACCAGAGCTACGACACCAACGGCCGCCAGCTCACCGAGTATCGCTGGACCAAGGTGAGCTTTCCTCCCGGCTCGGCGGCCCGGTTGCTGGGAGTGGGGGCCAACCGCTACTCCCAGGTGGACCTGGCCGGCGACTACATCGCCCAGCTGGTGGTGGTGAACGACCTGGGCCAGGTATCGGCCCCTTGCACCGCCACCACCACGGTGACTCCCACCCAGGACCTGTGGATCGAGATGTACTGGCAACACTCCGGCGACGACATGGACCTGCACCTGCTGGCCCCGGGCGGCACCCCGCGCACCTACTCCGACTGCTACTTTTCGAACTGCATCGGACGCTTCTTCACCCCCGACTGGGGCCAGAGCGGCTACGACGGCGACGATCCCCACCTGGACATGGACGACATTCCCGGAACCGGACCCGAGAACATCAACATCGCCGATCCGGCCGACGGCGTCTACACGGTGTTCGTAAACGATTATCCCGGCTCCAGCTACGATCCGGCCAACCACGTCTGGGTGAATGTCTACATCGACGGCAGCCTGGTGGCCTCCTTCGAAAACGATCTCTCCGGAGAAAACAACGACTGGTACGTGTGCCAAATCGACTGGCCCGCGGGAACGGTGACGCCGCTCTAGGAATGCCGCCGCAGTGCGGCCCGCAGGGCCGCCCGGCCCAGGTGATCGGACAGCCGCGGCGCCGCCCGGCGCAGCCACCAGGCCGGGCGCAGCCCGCCGGCGGCCACGATGACCAGCGGCCGGCCCCGGCGCACCCCGCGCAGGATGCGCCGGGCCACCCGTTGCGGGTCGGCACCCCGGCGCTCGAGCCAGGAACGGATGCGCGGGAGCCAGTCGCCGGGCAGGCGCAGGCCTTCGCCCTCCATCACCCGGGTACGCACCGCCCCCGGGCAGACGCAGGTCACCCCCACCCCGCGCCCGGCCAGTTCCACCGACAGCGACTGGGCCAGGCCCACCAGGGCGAACTTGGAGGCGCAGTAGGGGGCCACGTAGGGCAGGCCGGTCAGCCCGGCCATGGAAGCGGTGAACACCAGCCGGCCGCAGCCGCGGGCGAGCATGGGCGGCAGGAAGGCCCACAGGGCGTGCACCGCCCCCCAGACGTTGATGTCGATGCTCTGCTGCCAGTCTTCCCGGGTGAGCTCGTCCACCGGCCCGCCGCGACAGACACCGGCATTGACGAAGGCGATGTCCAGCCCCCCGGCGTCGGCCACCACCTGCCGGGCCAGCTCGGCGACCTGCTCGGCGGAGGCGACGTCGCAGGGGACGAATTTGCCACCGCACTCGGCGGCCGCCTGTCGGCCGCCCTCCACGTCGATGTCGGCCAGCCACACCCGGGCCCCCCGGCGCCCCAGCTCCGAGGCCAGCGCCCGGCCGATACCCGAGGCGGCGCCGGTTATCACTACTACCCGATCGCTGAAGTAGTCGTTCATGCCTGCCCTTTCAAATATCGCCCCCCTGACCGGGCCGGAACGGGAACGTCGCTTGTCATCCCCTCAGGCTCACCGTTTTCACCACCTGGCGGGACAGAGCCAGGATCTCGGGATCGCCGGTGAGAATGGTGGCATCATGAATACGGGCGGTGGCCACGGCGAAGGCATCGGCGTAGGAAAGAGGATGTCGGGCCTTGAGGCGGGCCGCCTCCATTACCAGAGTCTCGCGGGCCTGGACTATCTCGACGGGTAGGCGCCGGAACAACGCCAGTCGCTTACCGGCTTTCTCTTCTCCGGCCACCTGGACCATGCGGTAGTAGGTCTCGCCCAGGTTGATGATGTTCATCAACAGGCGCAAGTTCCCCTTTTGAGCCCGCTTCAGGTAGCGGCGCATGGTGCGGTCAGCCAGGTTTTCACGGCGCAGGAAGGCCAGCGCGGCCCAGGCATCAACCACGGCGCTGCCGACCATCTTCTGCGACCTCGGCGCGGTGTTCGGATTCCAGCTCGGCCAGGGGGTTTCCTTCCTCGAGGCAGCCGGACAGTTGCTCCAGTAGGTCCTCGAAGTCGTCCTGCTGGCGTCGTAGCACCACGCCTCCGTCCCCGGCCACCTCCACGCACAGGCGCGTACCAGGCCGCCAACGGAGGTATTCCCGTACCTGCTTGGGGATGACTACCTGGCCCTTGCTGGTTATCTGGGTTTCGGCTTTCATCTTACTCACATGGTAAGACGAAGTTGCCGCAGCCGTCAAGCTCCATCCGCGGCGGGGAGCATTTCCCCGGCACAGACGGCAGGGATGGCGGCCGGGGCGGTAGACGTCGCCGTCAGTAGCCGTAGCTGTACTCGGGCTCGGGGATGGGGGGAATTTCGATGACCACCAGGTCCCGGCCCAGGTCGTCGAGGTGGTTTGCCTTGAGCAGGGTATCGGAGATGGAAAAGACGTAGTCGTCCATAATGATGGAGCGCTTGACCCGGCTACTGGGATTGGTCCACCAGTTGTGGCAGCCGTCACCGGAGTAGTCGGGCTCGGCGAAGGCCACCCGGCCGCGCTCGGAAAAACCGTCGGCCACGGTGACGTCCCACACCATCAGGCCGGAAAACTCCAGCACCGTGCCGTAGCTGCCGCCGCCTCCGGAATCGGTGCACAGGGCCATGGGCAGGGCCAGGATGTCGCGGGGCGGGAAGTAGTTGAAGGCCAGGTGGTTGCCGGTGGCCTCCGAGGAGGTGCCCCGGGTGCCGATGACGGTCTTGTGCTCCAGGGTGGGATG
>QMME01000231.1 GCA_003647095.1 Deltaproteobacteria bacterium | reverse complement strand
GGGCGAGACCTGCGATGCCGACGACGTGGAGATGTACCCGGCCTGCACCGTGGCCGGCGATTGCAGCGGTGCCAACGTCGATTGCGTGGACGGGCACTGCCGGGATCTATGCATCACCGCCGCAGACTGTCCCTCCACCACCCAGAGCTGCCAGGATGGCCTGTGCGTGCGCAGCCACTGCGTCAGTCACCAGGGTGGGGTCTGTGCCGGGGTGGCCTGTGCCAGCGATGACGATTGCCCCCTGCAGCCCTGCGACGCGGAACTGGGCCGTTGCCTGACGCAACCCTGCCTGGATTCCCGCCAGTGCCCCCACCAGCACTGCGAGATCATCCTGGGGGTGTGCATGAGCACCCCCTGTGCCGACGACGGTGACTGTCGTGGCGAGCGCGGTTTCACCTGCAACCAGGTGGTCGGCGATCCCTGCGACCGCGACATCGATTGCCCCTACGACTTCTGCAACCTGGAGCGCAAGCGCTGCCTGATCACGGGCGAGGAATGCCAGGCCAATACCGATTGTCCGGGCAACACCTGCTCGGTGCGGGTGCTGACCAGTTGCCTGACCGATACCGATTGCCCGGGTGGTGCCCGCTGCGTCAACGACGTCTGCGTGGGCAATTGCAGCCTGAACCAGAACTCCGCCTGCTCGGCCGACCTCGACTGCAGTCCCAACTACTGCCAGAACTACTTCGTGTGTGAAAACGATCCCGGTCGCGGCTGTGTCACTTCCATGGGCTGTCCGCAGACCTTCTGCGGGGCCGATGGTCGCTGCATCAACGACCCCAGCATTTCCTGCAACCCGGCCACGGAGAACAACGACAACAACTGCCAGGTGGGCACCTGCAACCGCGACAACGGCCTGGGCAGTTGCGATACCGCCGTGCGCGAACCCTGTGCCAGCCGCGACGAGTGTCCCCACTACCACTGCAACCAGGCGGTGGGGGAGTGCTACTACCCGGTGCAGGTGTTTTGCCGGGCTGCCAGCGACTGCCCGGAACCGGGCATGCAGTGCGGTCCCAACGGCTACTGCGTGATGCCGTGCAGTTCCGATGCCGAGTGCCCGCGGGCACGCTGCCAGGGACGTTGCGTGCCGGTAAAGGCCGAGGATCGCACCCGTTGCACCGACTGGTTCGACCCCGAGAAGGATTGCAAGGTGTTTGGGGCGCCGGCCGGACCCTGAGGGGGATTTCCCTGTATAACGGAGTTGGAAACCATACCCGGGAAGGAGTATCCACGGTGAAGAAGACACGGAACAAGTGGCTGACTGGATCGTGGTTGACGTTGCTGCTGGTGGTATTACTGGGAGTGGCCGGTTGCGGAGGTGCCACCGAGGGTAGCGACGCCGGCGATGGTGACGCCGGCGACGGCGGTCTCGACGAGTGCCAGCGAGACAACTCCCAGAAGGGCAGCACCGATCCGGAATGGCAACTTAGTCCCGGTGGCGAGGCCGCCTCCGGGTATATCTGCCCGCGCGGCGATACCGATCACTACTGGTTCACGGTGGACCAGGACCGTTCCATCGTCAGCGTGTCCCTCAAGAACAACACCTCCTTTTCCCCGGTCGATCTGTGCTACGATCTCTACCGCCAGGGTTCCAACACCCGCCTGGGCGGCCAGTGCGACGCCGAGGGCATGGACGGGGTGACCGACCTGGAGGGTACCTTCTACCTGGAGACGGCGGGAACCTACTTCATCGAGGTCCACGATCAGAACGATGACGAGGAGGATCCCCGCAGCTTGAATGCCTACCAACTCTCCATCGGCCTGGTGCAGGATCCCGACCCCTACGAGCCCAACGACAGTGCCGACGCCGCCAAGGATATCGGCTCCCAGGCAGGCTTCTTGTCCTACCTGGGTGACCAGGATTGGTTCCGGGTGCAGGTCAACTCCGCCAACCAAATGATGATTCTCGACCTGCAGGCGCAGGATCGCACCCCGGTCGACCTGCGCTACGATGTGTTCATGCCTGACGGGGTGACCCCGGTCAACGCCGGCCAAGTGGAAGACGGCCAGCACCAGGTGGCGGCACTGCACGACGTGCTGGCCCTGGAAGCGGCCGGAACTTACTACGTAAGGGTGACCGATGCCTACAGCGACGACGCGGACATCGAGATCGGCTACACCCTGAGCGTGAGCGTGCGGGACAATCCCGACAGTCGCGATCGCGGTCCCAGCAATGACTCCTGGCAGGATGCCACGGTACTGCAGAGCGGCCAGACCATCAACGACGGCTACCTGGCCACCCGTGCCGACGAGGACTGGTACGTGATCACTTCACCCGGAACCAGCGACACCAACCCGGCCCTGATCGAGGTGGAGATCGAGTTCCCCGGTTCCAGCCCTATCATTCCCTCGGTGGACCTGATCGTGGCCGATCCCAACACTCCCTGCTCACCCGGTGACGCTTGCGACTACCTGGTGTGGACCTGCGGCGGCTGTGACATGAACGCCCAGTGCCTGGATGCCCAGTGCCCCTCGCACTCCTGTGACAAATCCCTGGGCAAGTGCGTGGCCGCCAACGATTGTTATGATGGCGGCAGCTACCACGGCTGCGGTATCCGCTCGCTGATCATGCAAGGGCCCAGCTTCGGGGTGGGCGGCAGCAGCAAGCACCTGAAGACGGTGGCTCCCATGTACGGCGAACGCTATTATCTGCGGGTGGCCGATTACGGTGCCCGCCACCTGGACCCGGACAATGCCTACCGTTTCACGGTAACGGTCATCCCCGAACCCGACAGCCACGAGTCGCCCACGCCCAACGGCCTCTACCTGCCCTATATTACCGGCGACCAGGAGGAGCAGACCCGAGACTGGAACAAGGGACTGGCCACCGAAATCACCTGCTCTGACAACGGCAGCGAGATCGTCTGCGGTCCCATTACCGGCTACATCTCCTTCCGCGGCGACCAGGATTGGTACGTGCTCAAGTTGGAAGGACACAACTACACCGTTCCTTCCGAAGACGAGGCCGATCCAGCCAGCAACGGGCCCAAGGTTGATTTCAACCTGCTGTGGGACTGGAACTTCTCCGGTTCGGGAATGAATCTGGGCTACGTGGTAATGCGTGGCGGCGACGAGATGGGGCCGGAACTCGGCTCCGGCAGTGGCACCTGGGGTGATGGTTCCGGCCAGTGCAGTTACGTTTGCGGTGAATACCAGGCCCCGGCCCGGCTCTACCTGTGGGTGTTCACTCCCGACTTCAAGAAGTACGACTACAACAACCCCTACGTACTGACCATCCGGGCGGTACGGGGCGTGTGCCCGGGCAACTGCAGCTATTGCATGAGCTGTCCCTACATGTGTCCCAACAGTCGCAACCCCGATCCGCAGTGTATCTGAGAGGAGTGGCACGGGCATGAGCGCTAGATCGTCAACGGTTGCCGGCTGCTTGCTGGCAGCCCTGCTGTTGGGCGGTTGCACTGACACCAACATCTATCACCGCACCCTGCCTCCCGACGTTCCCAACAAGGTGGCCATCTCGGGCACGGTGTGTACCGATGATCCGGCCCAGCGGCAGTTTCCGGTGCGTATCATGTTCCTGATGGACACCTACGGCGATCCCCAGCAGCAGCGTCAGCAGGCGGTACAAGCCGTCATCAACCGTTACAAGGGTTCGGAGAACTATTCCTTCGCGGTGGTGCGCTTCGCCGGTGAGGTCAAGCAGTTGACCGATGGCTATACCAAGAACCAGACCACCCTGAGCAATGCCCTGTTCGAACTGGGTTTTGGTTCCGGCGCCTGTGTCAGCGGCCAGTGCCGCGACTGGTTGGGGGCGCTCAGCCTGGCCAACAGCATCTTTTCCGGTGACTTGCTCACCACCAATCCCGGCACCCGTTCGCGTACCCGCTACGTGTTCATCTTCGTGGCCGGGGGCCCGCCCGATCCGGCCCTGGCCACCAGCGACGGCTGCAACGAAAAGTGCCGCCTGGTCAAGGCCGTGGAAGAGATGGTGGAATTCGGCCTCGACAACGGTGTGGCCGAGGTGGCCTTCCACACCGTGCAGGTGGATGACGTCCCCGGACAGTGCCAGGGAACGCCCGAGCCGCGCTACTGCAACTCCACCACTCCTTGCCCGGCCAACTGCTCCGGGGGCGAGACCTGCAACCTGCCCACCCGCTTGTGCGAAAACGATCACTCGCTGGAATGCAGCGACGGTAACGCCTTTTGTGCCGCCGCCGGGTTGGGGCAGTGCACTTCGGATTGGCTGTGCGACGGTGACCACGCCACCGGTTGCGACGGCGATTCCATCTGCGCCGCCAGCTCGGCCGGACGCTGCCAGTTCTTGCAGGTGTGCCAGGGCAATCCAGGCCAGGAGTGCACCTCCAACGAAGACTGCTGCCCGCGCTTCGCCTGTGATGATCCCAACGCCGCCGAGAACGATCGTACCTCCCAGCTGCTGAGCGCCATGGCCTTCGCCGGTCACGGGTCGTACACCCGTTATCCCATCTGGGCCAAGCTCAGCTTCCTGGGGCTCGATTTCGACACCTCGGAAAGCGTCTTCGTCAAGAAGGCTTTCCTGGTAACCAACGAAAACGTGCGTGTGCTGGGCGGCGTGTCCCTGCCCGACAGCGACGGCGACGGCCTGAGCGACCAGGAAGAAATCTGCTACGGCGAGTTGCTCAGCGGCCAGTGTCGCAGCGTGGACGATTGCCATTGCGTGGCGGATCCCTGGAGCCCCGGCAATCCCACCGGCACCGACACCGATCCCACCAAGTCCGATACCGACGGTGATTACCTCAACGACCTGCTGGAGATGCAGTTTGCCACCCTCAACCTCGATCCTCTGCGGCTCGATCTGCCCCAGGCCTGTTATACCCTGGAGTATCCCTACAAGAACCGCGATTCGGACGGTCTCAACGACTGCGAGGAGAAACTGCTGGGAACCGATCCTTCGTTGTTCGATACCGACCGCGACGGCTATCCCGATCACGTCGAGTTCAAGGGCGGTACCAACTACCTCAAGGCCGATCACCTGGCCGACACCGACATGGACGGCCTGTCCAACGGCGAAGAACTGAAACTGCACCTGGATCCGCAATCCAACGACATGCGTGCCCGTTCCGGTGAGGCCTACCGCTACGAGGTGGTGGACGAGGGACTGCGCCTGGTGCCCTACGTGGCTCCCAACGACCCGGTGGCCGGCATCATCCTCACCGACGTCTCCCAGCGCTCGGTCTCCGGGGCCTGGACCTTCTACTACTATCCGGCCGGAACCCGGCGCGCCGACGGCAGCGTGCGCGGCAACCCGGCGGTGGCCTGGGCCGAGCCCATGGGAGGCGGACCGGGGGAAGAAGTAGAGATAACCGGCAGCGGAACCTACATCGCCTACGCCGCCTGCGCCTGCGTGATGGACTGTCCCACGCCTTGTGGCCCCGGTATGTGGTGCGATCCCAACAGCGGCAACTGCCTGCCCGATCCCTGCGAGCACGTCACCTGTACCTCCACCGAGACCTGCGATCCGGCCAACGGCCGCTGCCATGCCGATTGTACCCTGGCTGACTGCGGCCTGGGGCAGCGTTGCGATCCCCTGCTGGGGCAATGCCTGACCGATCGCTGTCTCAATGTCGACTGTCCGCCGGGCTACGAGTGCGATACCGAAAGCGGGGTGTGTACCCAGCCGCCCTGCCAGAACTGGTCTTGCCCCGCCGGGAGGCGCCTGGCCGAAAACCAGAAACCGCCCTGGGTGACCTTCCAGGTTGACGCCGGCCAATTGCCGTTATCGGGTTTCTGGTGCGACGGGGTTACTGAGGCCCCTCCCTGCCAGAGCGATTCCGATTGCCCGGACGGCTCCTTCTGCCGCATCCGCAAGACCGTTATCGCCGGCCTGGCCAACAAGAACTGCATTTCCTTCACCATCAAGAACATCACCCTGGCCGAGACCCTGGAGACGGTGCCCGGTTACGGCGCCGGTTACAACAACATCTTCCTCTATTTCGCCCAAACACCGCTCGACAACCCCTATGCCTATTCCATCTTCCGGGCCGCCAACCAGACGGTACGTTTCGTCGACGGAGTGAAGATTCCCCCGGTGGCCGAGATTCCCCTGGGCGACGGCGATTTCTTCCCCATCGAGGAAAAGTGACGGCGGCCTTTCTTGACCAGCAACCGACACGGAGGTTACTATCCAGCCATGCACCATACCAATCCAGGCAACAAGACCAGGTTGTGGGGATTTCTGCTGCTGGGACTGCTGGCAGTGAGCGGGGCGGCCTGTGGCGGGGGCGGTTCTTCCTGCGGTGCCGGCAACGACGGCGTGCCCACCATCATCGACGACGAGAGCGAACTCGACACCTTCATCGTGGGGCGCCTGGGAGTTGGCGAACTCGATCAGCTCACCGGTCCCGATCCCGGCCACACCACCCTGGTACAGGCTTTCTTTAGCGATTTCAGCAACTACCAGGTGCAACTGGCCGACCGCCAGTACTTTTCCGAGGCCTGTTGGCTCTACACCTCCCGCCAGGTAACCAGCGGCGAACCGGAGGAAATGGCGGTGGAGCGGGTGGTGGTGCAGGGCCTGAGCGGCGGCGACCTGGTAATGCCCGCGGAGGGAGATCCGC
>QMME01000230.1 GCA_003647095.1 Deltaproteobacteria bacterium | reverse complement strand
AGGTTGTTGGCCATGCCCCGCCAGGAATCGTTGTTGGCGGCGATCTGGTTGCGCTGCGAGTCGGCCACGAAGACCACCCCGTCGGCGCCCTGGAGGATGATGCGCCGGGTGGAGTTGTGCATCACCTGCCCGGGCGCGGTGAACAGCTTGACCTTGACCTTGAAGCCGGTCTCGGTCTTGAAGAACACCGGCATGAGATCGAAGAACAGGGTGCGGTCGTCGGAGGTGTTGAGCACCATCAGCCGGCCGCGGATGTCGGGGACCAGCAGGTGGTGGACGGCCTGCAGGTTGGTGGTCTTGCCGGAGAGGGCGGGACCGTAGTAGACGATCTTGATGGTCAACTCGCGCTGTTCCAGGTTGAACTGAACCACGCCGCGGCCCTCACTCGATCTCGATACGCCGGCGCCGTCCGCGCCGCTCGTCGATGCGGGGCACCAGCACCCGCAGCACGCCGTTGTCGTAGCTGGCCCTGACCCGGGCGGTATCGCCCGCCCCGGGGATCTCCAGCAGGCGCCGGAAGCGCCCGTGGTGGCGCTCCATGCGCAGGAACTCCACCGGCCCCGGCGGGGCTACGGGGCGGCGCCGGCCCTCGATGATGATCACGTCGCCGAGTATGGACAGCTCGATGTCCTCGCGTTCCACCCCGGCCAGCTCGGCCTCCAGGACGATGGCCTCGTCGGTCTCGAACACGTCGATGTCGACCTGGAAGTCGTCGCCGCCCCCGGCACCCAGGCTGCTGGCGTCGAACAGGGAGGTGAAGATCCTGTCGATCTCGCGCCGGAAGTGCAGCAGCTTCTCCAGCGATTCCTCGGGAATGCCGGCCATGCGTTCCTCGTCCCTGGCGCCCGCTCTCCCCGCCCGGGCGCCGTCGATTCCTCGAAAATATCACCGATGCCGCGGACAGGCAAAAGTTTTCCAGGGCACCTCCCCCGCCCGTCCCCTTCACGCCCCGAACTTGCGCAGGCGCCCGGCGTGGGCCAGCAGCAGGGCCATGACCTCGGTGGCGCGGATGCGTCCCAGCCCGCCCTGCAAAAACTCCGTCTCCCCGAAGCGCCGGCAGGGATCGCGCCGGGCGCTGGGGGCCCGGATGCAGATGGGCACCGGGTGCCAGGAGTGGGAACGCAGGGCGCAGGGGGTGGAGTGGTCACCGGTGATGCACAGCACCGTCGGCTCCAGCTCCAGCAGGCCCGGCAGCAGGCGGTCGAAGTGCTCGATTACCTCCACCTTGCCGGCGAAGTCGCCGTCTTCGCCCCGGGAGTCGGTCTTCTTGACGTGGAAGAAGAAGAAGTCGGCCTCCCCCCAGGCCCCGCGCAGCAGCTCCAGCTCTTCTTCCAGGGTCTGCTGGCCCCGCTCCAGCACGCGCATGCCGGCCAGGCGGGCCACGCCCTTGTACATGGGGTAGGCGGCGATGGCCAGCGCCCGCCAGCGGTAGAGCCGGCCGAAGTCGGGCAGCGGCTGGTAGACGTCGAAGCCGCGCAGCATGACGAAGTTGCCCCGCTCCTCGTCGGCCAGCACCCGGGCCGCCCGCTCGATGAACTGGTTGGCCAGCCCGGCGGTGAGCAGCGCCAGCGGCGGCGGGTCTTCAATGGTGGGCGCCACCGCCAGCGGCTCCAGCCCCGTCTGCTGCGGGTCGCTGTCGCAGAGCCGGGCGTCGAACTCCCGGCCGCGGAAGATCACCGCCGCCCGGTACTCCTTGACGTGCTGCAGCAGCACCTGCACCCCGTCGATCTCGCCGACGGCCCCGGCCAGGCGGGCCACCAGGCGCCGGCCCTCGGCGTCGGTCAGGCGCCCGGCGCGGCGGTCCGAGATGGTGCCGTCGGCGGCCCGGGTGGCGAAGTTGATGCGGGCGGCCAGGTCTCCGGGCTGGAAGACGAAGTCGGTGCCGGCGGTGTCCAGCACCCCGCGGCCGATGAGGTTGCTCACCGGGTCGTAGCCGAACAGGCCGATGTGGGCCGGCCCGGAGCCGGGGGTGATGCCCGGGGCCACCGGGTCGTGGAAGCCGCACACCCCCTGGGCGGCCACCTCGTCGAGGTGGGGAGTGCGGGCCGCCTCCAGCGGGGTGAGCCCGTCGGGGCCGGCCAGGTCGCCCAGGCCGTCCAGCACCACCAGCAGCACCTTGCTGTCGTTCTCCACCGCCAGCTTGGCAAGAAACTCCGGATTCATGATCTCGCTCCCCTGTGTTGTTTCATCTCCGCACCCCGCACCCTTATCCCAACTCCCTCCCCATCCATCCCCAAACGCATCTCCCTCATCTCCCTCATCCCCACATCTCCCTTCTTACACCCAACCGGGCTCCATGTGTAAGAAAAGGGGATGTGGGGATATTGGGGATGGGGGGGATGTGCACTCTCAACTCTCTTTTTTCCTCTTGGCCAGCTCCTCTTCCTTCAGCGCCCGGCGCAGGATCTTGTTGGCGGTGCCCTTGGGGATCTCGTCGCGGAACTCCACCAGGCGGGGGTACTTGTAGGCGGCCATGTTGTCCTTGGCCCAGTCGATGATGTCCTGCTCGCTGACCTTGCCCCGCGATTCCGGCTTGAGCGCGATGAAGGCCTTGATCTCCTCGCCGGCCTTGTCGTCGGGCACGCCGATGACGGCGCATTCCAGCACGTGCTCGTTCTTGTACAGGTAGTCTTCCACCTCGCGGGGGAACACCGAGTAGCCGGAGCGCTTGATCATGTCCTTCTTGCGGTCGACGATGACGAAGTAGCCCTCGTCGTCCATCATGCCCAGGTCCCCGGTGTAGAGCCAGCCGTCGCGCAGCACCAGCTTGTTCTCCTCCTCGTGGCCCAGGTAGCCCTGCATCACCTGGGGGCCCTTGATCACCAGCTCGCCCACCTCGTTGGGCCCCAGCTCCCGCTCGCCCGTCTCCGAGTCCATGATCCTGGCGTCGGTGTTGGGCAGGGGCAGGCCGATGGTGCCGTTCTTGCGCCGGTCGTAGAGCGGGTTGGCGTGGGTGACCGGGGAGGTCTCGGTGAGGCCGTAGCCCTCGATGAGGCGCGCCCCGCTCAGCTCCTCGAAGCGCTTCTGGATCTCCACCGGCAGGGGACCGGCCCCGGACAGGCAGGCGCGGATGGAGGTGAGATCGTACTCCTTGACCCGGGGGTGGTTGTTGATGGCGTTGTAGAGCGCCGCCACCCCGGGAAACAGGGTCACCCGGTACTTCTGGATGTCGCCCATGAGCTGGCCCCAGTCCTCGGGCGGCTTGGGCCACAGCAGCATGGCATTGCCGCCGGCCACGGCGAAGTTCATCACCGTGGTCATGGCGTAGATGTGGAACAGGGGCAGGATGCCGCCGATGACGTCCTGGCCGGGCCGGCCCCGGTAGTCCCAGGCCTTTACCTGGAGCACGTTGGCCACCAGGTTGCGGTGGGTGAGCATGGCTCCCTTGGGGGAACCGGTGGTGCCGCCGGTGTACTGCAGCACCGCCAGGTCCTCGGCCGGGTTCATCTTGACCGCGGGCACGTTGGGGCGGGTGCGCAGCAGGTCGGTGAAGCGCAGCGTCTCCGGGGGCATGACCGCCGAGGGCACCTTGCCCAGCAGCTTGCCCAGGAAGCGCTTGTGGAAGGGCAGGAAGTCGGCGATGTTGCAGCCGACGACCTGCTTGACCTCGGGCAGCTTGGGCAGGGCCTTGCCCACCTCCTCGTAGACGATGTCCATCACCACCAGCACCTTGGCCCGGCTGTCGCCGAACTGGTGTTCGATCTCGGCCGCCTTGTAGAGGGGGTTGTTGGCGGTGACGATGGCTCCCAGCTTGAGCGCGGCGTAGTAGGCGATGACGTAGTGGATGCTGTTGGGCAGGCGCAGGCCCACCACGTCGCCCTTGCTCACCCCCAGCTGGCTCAGCGCGGTGGCGAAGGCGTCCACCCACTTGCCCAGCTGGCGGTAGCTGCAGGGGGTGTCCAGGAAGATCACCGCCGTGTTGTCGGGGTGCTGCCTGACGGTGTCGTCGAGCAGCCGGCCCAGGGTGATGCCGGGAATGTCGATCTCCCGGGGAACCTGCTCCGGCCAGAACTGGTGCCAGGGTCTTGAGCCCGTTTCACTCATGTCGTCCCTCCTCGAAATCGGCGGCGGTCGCCGCCTGGTAAGACAAGCCTCGATAGCCGGCCGAATATAGTAGCGTCGCCGCCGGGGTGTCAAGCGGGCCGGCCGCGCCAGAACAGCACCCCGGCCAGCACCGCCGCCCCCAGCGCCAGCCCCAGCGGCGCGCCCCACAGTCCCAGCCCGCAGGCCAGGTCGCCCAGCAGGGTGCCCACGGCCGCCACCAGCACGGCGTAGGGAAGCTGGGTGCGCACGTGGTCGATGTGATCGCAGGAGCAGGCCAGCGAGCTCATGATGGTGGTGTCGGAGATCGGCGAGCAGTGGTCGCCGAAGACGCTGCCGGCCAGGATGGAGGAGATGGCTCCCAGCATGACCGGGTCGGAGCCCGGGGCCAGCCCGTGGGCCAGGGGCACCACGATGGGAAACAGTATGCCCATGGTGCCCCAGCTGGTGCCGGTGGCGAACGACACCAGGGCCGAGACCAGGAACACCAGTGCCGGCAGCAGCCCCGCCGACAGCCAGGGGCCGATCACCTTGACCATGTAATCGGCGGTGTGCAGCTTCTGGCACACCCCGCCCAGGGCCCAGGCCAGGGTGAGGATCACCATGGCCAGCACCATCGACTTCATCCCCGCCAGCCAGGCCTGCATGGCCTCGCCCAGCCCCAGCAGCCGCTGCCCCACCACCAGGCCGATGGCGGTGATGCTGCCCGCCAGCGAGGCCCAGAGCATGGCCCGGTAGGAGTCGGCCTGGGCCAGGATGTTGCGCAGGCCGGGCTCCAGGCCCGCCGCCCGCACCTTGGCCAGGCCGTCGATGCCCAGCCCGGCGGCGATGACCAGGATGACCACCCCGATGGGCACCAGGGCGTTGAGCATGCGCTGCGGCACCCCCGGCCGCGGGGCCAGGGCGGCGTCCTCGAAGCTGGCCGCCGGGCGGGCGCCGTCGCGCAGGGGCTTGCCCTCCCGGCGGGCGCGGCGCTCGGCCCGCAGCATGGGCCCGAAGTCGCGCCCGCTCACGGCCACCAGCAGGCCGAACCAGAGCATGAGCAGCGGGTAGAAGCGGTGGGGAATGGTTCGCAGGAACACCCAGTAGGCGTCCTGCTCGATCCCCAGGGCGCGGTACTGGTCGGCGATGTAGCCGATCTCCATGCCGATCCAGGAGGAGATGACGGCAATGGAGGCCACCGGGGCGGCGGTGGCGTCGACGATGAAGGCCAGCTTCTCGCGGCTGAGGCGCAGCCGGTCGGAGATGGGCCGCATGGTGGGACCCACCAGCAGGGTGTTGGCGAAGTCGTCGAAGAAAACGAAGATGCCCATCAGCCAGGCGGCCACCTGGCCCCGGCGCGGGTCCCGGGCCAGCCGGGTGACCGACCCGGCCAGTCCCAGCGAGCCGCCGGAGCGGGAGATCACTCCCACCATGCCGCCCAGCATGAGGGTGAAGATCACCACCGCGGCGTGGTCGGCGTCGGCCAGCGCCCCCAGCACGTGGGTATCGACGGTGCGCACGGCGGCGGCCAGCGGGTTGCCGCTTCCCAGCAGCAGGGCCCCGGCGAACACCCCCACCCACAGGGCCAGGATCACCTCGCGGAAGGCCACCGCCAGGCCGATGGCCAGCAGCGGCGGCAGCAGCGACGTCCAGCTGGGCTCGGCGGTCATGTCTGTGCGGTGTAGCATGGGCCGCCGGTGAAGTCGAGAACCGCGCGGGGGTGAGAGAGTGCAAAGTGCTTTGGCCCCTCCCCCCAGGATTGGGGGGAGGGACGGGGAGGGGGGCCTGGGTGTTCGGACTTGTGTAAGAAGGGAGATGTGGAGATGAGGGAGATGATGGAGATGCGATTGGGGATGGCCGGGAATCAAAGTGCAGAGTGCAGGGATGAGTGTGCACCCCCGCTCCCCGGTGCCCCTCTCCACATTGGAGAGGGGCAGTCGGTGAAGCCGGGAACAGCGCGGGGGTGAGGTCTGAGAGGGGCAGTCGGTGAAGCCGGGAACCGCGCGGGGGTGAGGTCGGAGAGCGGGGGCCCATGGAGTATCGGCCGGTGATCCAGAATCCGCTGGCATTCAATGCGCCTGCGGGCTATCATCATTACCGAGGAGACGCGTCATGAAGACGAACAGGAAGACGGCCAAGAAGCCGGCCGGGAAAGGGCGGAAATCGACACGCCGCGAGGAAGTGAGAATCATGGTCTCTCCGGCCACCTTGAAGAAAGCACGCCGCTTGGCCAGGGAGCGCGGCCGACGACTGCCCGATTTCCTGTCGGAAGTGGTCGTCGCCTTCATCGACGACACCGAAGGGTACCGAGATTCGCTACGGCGCCTGGAACAGCGGCTGGACACCGGCCTGGATCTGGGAACCGGCGGATCGGCCGGATGGAACCGGGAAGAGCTTCATGCCCGTTGAGTTCGTGGACACCAACATCCTGGTTTACGCCCATGACACCAGTGCCGGTGCGAAGAGACGGGTGGCCAGGGAACTGGTCCTGGGATTGTCCCGCGAGCGGAGGGGCTGCCTCAGTACGCAGGTATTGCT
>QMME01000229.1 GCA_003647095.1 Deltaproteobacteria bacterium | reverse complement strand
TTCCCTGCGGCGACGGCTCGGTCGACGCCGGCGAGCAGTGCGATGGTGGAGATCTCGACGGCTGGCAATGTGCCGACTTCGGCTTTGCCGGCGGCGAGCTTTCCTGTACGGACGACTGTCGGTTGCAGGGTACGGGCTGCAGCGGCTGCAGCGACGATGCCTTCGAGCCCAACGACGACCGGGCCGGGGCGGCGGCGCTGGAGCCTGGCAGCCACGAGTTGGTGCTGTGCTCCCCGGGCGGAGAGGAAGACTGGTTTGCCATCACCCTGTCTGCCGGGCAGCGGCTGCTTCTGGAATTGACCCAGGGCGGACCCGAGGCCGATCTCGACATCGAACTGCTCGACGGCTCCGGCCTGGTGGTGGCCAGTTCCGGGCAGCCCGAGCTTGTCGAGGTGATCGATTACACCAGTGCCGAGGGCGGCAGCCATTACTTGCGGGTGTTCGTTTACGGAGACTGGCCCGGGGCGGTGAGCTACCAGCTGTTGGTGGTGCTCGACCCCGAGTGCGTCGAGCACGGCGAGTGCCTGGCTCCGGGACAGGTGTGCCAGGATCACGCCTGCGTTGATTTCATCTGTTCCGACTCGGCGCCATGCCCGGCCGGGCTGGTTTGCGACGCCGGCAGCTGCGTGGAATGTGCCAGCGCGGCCGATTGCCCCGAACCCGACGCCTACCTGTGCCAGCAGAACACTTGCGTCTATTCCTGCAGCGAGGACTCCTTCGAGCCCAACTCCGGCAAGGCCGAGGCGGCCACCATTGCTCCGGGGGCCCTGCAGACGGGACTTACCCTCTGCGGTGACGGTGACGAGGACTGGTTCCTGGTCGATCTGGACGAGCTCGTTCGCTACCAGCTGACCCTGCAGTTCAGCCACGCCGCCGGCGACATCGACGTCGAGGTCTTCGAGGCCGACGACGACGACGTTCCGGTGGCGGTGGGATACTCGAACGACGATGGCGAGCTGGTTGATTTCGCCGTCGCCAGCGGGGCGGCCGGGCAGTATCTCATCCGGGTGTACCAGCCGGCTGGCGACCTGGCCCAGACCTACTCGCTGGGACTGGCCGACCAGGGGGCGGTGGGCTGCGCCTGGAACGGAGACTGCACGGAAGGCGAGGTATGCCTGGACTACGCCTGCGTGGTTCCCGATTGCACCGAAGACGCCGACTGTACCGCGCCCGACCGCTGCGTGGCCAATTCCTGTGTGTCCCGTCCCCGGGGCGACGTCTGCGACGATACCATCGCCGTGACCAGTCTGCCCTTCAGCGACACCGGTGTCGACATGGCCGTCCATCGCAACGCGATCGGCCTGGCGGCCGGTGCCTGCACCGACTGGGGCTCGGGCGGCAACGACGTCATCTACCGGCTGGACGTTCCGGCCGGTGGGTACCTGTGGGTCACGGTGGATGCCGATTTCGACGCCGTGGTGGTGCTGCTCGACCAGTGTACTTCCTCCCCGGCGTCTTGCCTGGCCGGGGCCGATGACACCATCGGCCCCGGTCGGGAGCAGGTCTGGTGGCTGGCCGGCAATGACACCACGATTTACGCCGTGATTGGCACCCCGGCGCCTCTCTACCCCCAGCAGGGCAGTTTCGACATCACCATCGAAGTGGAATAGGACAGCCGTAGGTTCCCATTGTCTTCAGGGTTGCGGTGTGCCGGCCGGATGGGAAGGTCGTGTGTCCTGATGGTCGCCGGGACGGGCCTTGAGCTCCAGGCGCGGGCCGGTCATCATCAGGGGGCGGCGGGCGAGGTCTGCGAGCAGCATCACGCCGTAAAGCCGGGCGGCGCGTTGCGGGCCCAGGTCCCGGCAGAGGATGGCCCATTGCAACTCCCACCAGGCCCGGCGGAGCTCCAGGGGATTGGCCGGCAATTTATCAAGCCGGCACAACTCCGGGCGCGGTTCCTGGTCGAGCAGCGGGCAGTAGGAACGCCGGCAGGCCTCGGCCACCACCGTCGCCCGCCGATCGGGCGGCAGGGTCAGCTGCGCGCTCATCACCCGGCGGCAGGGCTTTTCCGTGTAGAGTCCGGCGCAGGCGAGTGCGATGGTGGAGTACCTCCTGGCGGCCGCTTGCCCGCGAGAACTTTTCATACCCGCCAGGCAGGCCTGCACTGCCTGGTCGGGATGCGGGTTGGCCGGACGGGGACCGTCGCTTCGGCAGGAACACACACCGGCCACCAGGAACAGCCATGACAGGGTACACAAGCGAATCATCTTGCCGTCTCCTTTTCGCCCGTCAAGCTAGCACAAACCGCGGGGACAGGCACGCAAAAAAGCCCTGATAGATCAAGCCGCTATTGTGTCCAGGCAGCGCTTGTCTTATGTAACACACCGTTTGTTTTGGAAAAATCATGTCATGTAGGGTGTTCTTCGGATAACAGCCTGATTTTCCGGTGTTATCTTGCGGGCCTGTCCCCGTCGGTTGTGCTGGTTTGCAGGGGTTTTGTTGTTGCAGGTCGATGGGCCAGCGGTTAACCTCCCCCGGTCATGTTTCTTCCCCTGGGCGACACCCCCAACCCACGCAACTTCACTCCCTGGGTGAACTGGGCGCTGATTGCCGCCAACGTGGGGGTGTATGTGCTGATCACGCTGCCACTGTCGCAGACGCCGGTGGATCCGACGGACCCGCTGCTGCGCGAATATCTGCGGGCCATAGCGCCCAACCTGCCGCCTCTGACCAGCTTGCGCCAGGTACTGGTGCATCTCAGTGCCTATGACCTGTTCACCTTCGCCCATGGCTACAAGCCCGGGGCGCCGGAAGTCGGCGACCTGTTCGCCTGCATGTTCCTGCACGGCGGGTTTCTGCACCTGGCCGGCAACATGTTGTTTCTGTGGATCTTCGGTGACAACGTCGAGCACCGGCTGGGCCGGGTGGGCTACCTGCTGGCCTACCTGGCCACCGGCGTGTTGGCCACGCTGTCGTTTTCACTGTTCGAGACCGGCTCGATGACGCCGCTGGTGGGGGCCTCGGGAGCCATCTCGGGGGTACTGGGGTTTTACTTCCTGCAGTTTCCACGCAACAAGGTCAAGGTGTTCGTGCTGCTGTTTCCGTTTTTCTTCGACGTTCTGCTGCTGCCGGTACGCTGGGTACTGGGATTTTTCGTCATCTTCGACAACCTGATTCCCTTCCTCTTCGCCCAGCACGGTGGGGTGGCCTACGGTGCGCACCTGGGGGGGTTCCTGGGAGGATTGGCTCTGGCCTGGGTGGGAGAATCGTTCGGCTGGCACCTGCCCTGGCGCGACCGGCACTGGCGGCTGGGACGCCGACGGTCCCGGCGCCGCGCCGAACAGGCCCTGGAGCGCATCCGCCGGGCGGTGGCCAGCGGAGATAGGCGCGGGGCCCTGCAGGAAGTGGCGGGGCTGGGCCGCGACGACATCAACTCGTTGCCACCGGGCGAATGCGCCTTGCTGGCGCAGTGGCTCGACGAGGCCGGTCACCCCGTGGCCGGCTCCAACCTGTTGCGTCGTTGCCTGGCCGCCCACTCCGGCTCTTCCGACCTGGCCAAGGTGTATCTGGAGCTGGGGTTGCTACGCCTGCGCCAGGGGCAACCCACGGCGGCCTACCAGCACCTGCTGTCGGTGTTCGACTACGACCCCGACCCGGAAACGGCCGCGCGCGCCCGCCAGGCGCTGGCGGCCATCGACGTCTACCGCGGCAAGAGTAGGGTACAATGAAAAGCCGGTATACAGTTCACCTGCCCGCAAGAGGAGAGAGGCCATGGAAGCTCTGAAGCCGCCCTGTATTCTGCAAGCTCGTGACCTGGACGATGCCTGGTTCAGTGCCCTGTGGGCATGCATGGAACGCGACCGGCAGGGCCGGTTCCGCTATGCCCAGCGCTATCGCATCGACCGCGGGTCCTACGCCGGACAAGAACGCCTGGAGATCGACACCTTTCTAATCGACATCGTGGCCCCGGGCTCGGGGCCGCTGGTGCCGCAGCTGCCCCCGGGCAAGGAACACCTGGCACCCACCACCGAGGAGGCGGCCAACAAGTACATGCTGTACCTGCTCACCGACGAAAAACAGCCCGGCGAGCAGTACACCTACGGCGAGCGCCTGGTGGGCCCGCGCGCCCTGTTGCCGGTGGAAGGCCTGCGCCGGCGCGACGGCCAGCCGGTGTCGGCCGCCGACTACGAGCTGCTGGTGGCCGGCCAGGCGCTGGCCCTCGACGGCCTGCCCCGGCAGCTGGCGCTGCCCTTCGGGGTCAACCCGGTCGAGGAGGTCATTCGCATCTACCGCGAGGAGGGTCACAACACCAACCAGGCCGTCATGGAAATCGGCATGCCCGGCGACATCCTGCTTGAGGATCCCCCCTGCCTGCGCCTGGTAGACACCCGCATCCGCAACGGCCGGTTGCACTTCATCGTCTACTTCCGTTCCTGGGATCTCTATAACGGTTTTCCCGTAAACCTGGCCGGGCTGCAGTTGCTCAAGAAGTACATGGCCGACGAGATCGGGGTGGAGGACGGTTCCATCCGGGCCATGAGCAAGGGCCTGCACCTGTACGACGACATGTGGGAGTTGGCGGCGCTGCGCACCGGCCAGGAAATCAAGATCCAGAAATCTCCGGGTCAACAGGACTGACCGCCCCGGACTTCCCACCTCGGCTGCAAGCCCGGGCGGGAGATTCCGGCCGCCACCGCTACCTCGGGGGACGGGTGTCAGGGGTGGTCTTCGCCGTGTCGATACCGGCCTGTTTCCTGAGGGAGTTGATGTCGGCCCGGCGCAGGTAGCGCAGCAGGTTCTGCCATACCTTGTGGAAGCCGAATCCGCCCCGGGTCATTTCCTCGAGGGCCTGCTGCTTGCTCCAGCCCTGGAAGACGATGCGGTAGATGGCCGTCATCATGCCGGTGCGGTCGGCCCCGTGCTTGCAGTGCAGGAAAACCGGGTGCCGGGACGGGTCGGCCATGACCTTGAGAAACGCCACCACGTCTTCGTCCTCGGGGTGGAAGGTGTTGAAGCGGATGTGGACGTATTCCAGCTTGTCGCTCACCCCGGCCTGTTTCATCTCGTCGCTGTCGGAGTGAAGCTGGCGCAGGTTGACCACCGTCATAATCCCCATCTCGACCAGCGCACGGAAGCCCTCGACCTCGGGTTGGGCGCCGCGGTAGAGCGCCGGGCTCACCCGGTGCAGGTTGGGCAGCCCGGGCCGCTCGAGCGGCTGGGCCCAGTGGGCCGGGCGCGCCGCCCGGGGTTGTTCGCCGGTTCCGGCCGCCGGCGCGGCCAGCACCAGCAACAGGGCCAGAAGCAAAGACCCGCGGCCGGCACGTCGCTCCACGCTACCCATGAGTTCCTCCTCGATCCTGGTCTATCGTATAGAACATGCCAACCTTTCAGCAAGTCGCGCGCGGCAGTCGGGCAAGTGATCAATAGACCACCTTCACCGCCAGGCCAGCGTCGAGAAGCTGCTGGTTGAGGAAGTGGCCGCGTTCGAAGATCTCTTCCTTAATCCCGAGCGGGCGGGAGTGGTCCTGCGAATCTGCTTGCTCGTCGTGTTGTTTTGTTCCACCATTGGAGCCAAAGGGAGGAGAACATGGCCAACGATACTACACTTGCACGGGTCGACGAGATCATGACCAGGGATGTGATCACCGTCAGCGCGGACGAGTCCATGCACGACACCATCCGCGTCATGGTCTCCAAGGGGATCAGACACCTTCCGGTACTTAAGCACGGCACGCTGGTGGCCGTGATCTCCGATCGCGACCTGCGCGTAATGGTTACCGACATCGTCGACGACCAGGCGCGGATGGACTACCTGAGAAGAACCCCCGTGATGGATCACGCCACCCATCCCGTCAACACGACGACGGCAGACACCCCCATCACCGACGCGGCTAAGACGTTTGTCGAGCAGCGCATCGGTTGCCTGCCGGTGGTCGACGCCAACGATCACCTGGTTGGCATAATCACCCAAACCGACCTGCTCAAGTGGATGGCATCCATGGCGGGCACCTACCGGTAGCGATGATCCGGCCGCGCGCCGGCGAACGGCAGGAGCGGAACCCTTCACTGTAACGGGAGGCGAAGAATGAAGTCGGCCTCGTTGCTGGTTTGCTTCGCTGTCGTGCTGGAGGGTAGGGGCGACGCATGCGTCGCCCCCACGTCGGAAACGAGTGAAACCAGAAAGCCCGTCGTCCCGGGGAAGGCCTGCCGGGAGACGGGTTGTCTCTGAAAAATGGTGGAGGCGGGGGGAATCGAACCCCCGTCCGAAGATGCTTGATACGGTACCCCTACATGCTTAGTCCGTGTACCAGCTAACGCCACCGGCGCCCACGGACAGGCCCCGGGCGGCGCGATCCCGACTGGAATTTCGCCTTGCCTCGCTCGGGCACTCGGTTCGGCTATCCTGCTGGATGGCGCCCGGTCCCGGCCCCGCAGGAGAAGGCCGGGCGGACGTGGCTGTCAATCAAGCAGCCAGGGCCAAGTTGTCGTTGGCAGTTTTGCTTTTCGCGGTTTTTGACGAGGTCCGCGAAGCCCCGACATGCAGCCCGTATCTCACATCCCCGTCGAATCCAGTTCGCCCCCATGTCAAAGAACCACCTACATGATAAATAATAAGCACTGATCGG
>QMME01000228.1 GCA_003647095.1 Deltaproteobacteria bacterium | reverse complement strand
GTACCTATTTCCGGGTGCTGCCAGCCCCGGCCTCGTCCCCGGCCGGCAACGACACCATGGTAACGGTGACGGCGCAGACCGGCTCCGGCTCCTGCCAGTCGAGCCTGGTAACCCTGGCCAACACCGTCACCATCACCTTCGCCGCTCCCGCCAGCGGTACCGCGGGCGGCTGCCGCCTGGACGACAACCTGCGGGTACGGGTGCTGGATGCCGCCAGCGGCGGGCCGCTCGCCGGCGCCTACGTCATGGTAGGCGGGTGGGAGGGCGACATCTTCGAGCCCGACTTCGAAAACGTCCTGGCCGGTAGCGCCACGGCGCCCAACACCGGCCGGACCGACGCCCATGGCTACCTGGAGTTCACCGACCACGGCTCGGCCCTGCTGGGCCCGCTCATGGTCACCGCCGGCCTGGAGGGTTACGGCTATACCTCCTACGCTGACAGCGACGCCGCCGACCTGGTGCTCTACCTGGAACCCATTGCCACCCCGCCGGCCACGGCCACCATCGAGGGCCAGGTGACCGGTCTGCCGGTGGTCACCCGCGACGGCTGGCTGGACGCGGCCATGGTGATGAACCAGCTCGGCCTCGACTCGCTGGTGCGCTTCCGCTTCGACGACCTGCTGGCCCAGGAGAAGGACTGCTGGCTGGCGGCCAATATTCCCCTGATAGGAGACCAGTGGGCGGAGATGCCCACCAACGTCTACGTCCCCGGGCAGGTGGAGCGCTACATCATCTTCAACATCACCGTCAACGAGCACCGCTACACCACCGTACCGCTCGAGCTGGGAGCCAGCGACCAGCACATCGTGGCCCTGGCCGGACAGGTGCCCTGGAGCGACGTCGTCGACCTGATGCTCAACGGCGGCAGCCTGGCCGGCATTGTGCCCCTGCTCGAGGTCCAGCGCATCGGGCTCATCCAGCGCGCCAGCATCGGCGGCGACGAGACCGATGTGCCCATCGACGCCGGTACCACTCTCGACGCCAACGCCGGCTGCCAGCTCAGCGACAAGCACCCCTCGCTGGCGGGCTCGGACGACCTGTGCCTGGCCCTGGGCGACTGGACCGGCGGCCAGGGCAGCGGGCCCATGTTCATCATGGGCTTCAAGCAGTTGGCCGGCGGCACCGGGACCGTCACCACGGTGGCCGACAGCGGACCCTATGCCGGCATCGGCTACCTGGGCTTCGGAGTATCGGCCTACCTCGATTCCAGTACCCTGCCCCCGGGCGACGAGTGGAAGTCGGCGGCCACCTCGGGGGTGCTGGACCGCAGCGGCAACCTGGGCCCGGGAGGCGGTTCGCTCGACTTCGGACAGCTGCTGGGAATAACCCCGCTCCTCCTGAGCGGGGCGGCCACCTACCAGTGGAACGACGTCTCCTATTCGTCGAGTACCGTGGAGCTGACCGAGCATGCGCTGGAGCTACTCGACACCAGCACCTACTCCATCGGCAGCAACTGCGGCGACATCACCGTGGTCACCAACCGTTCCACCCTGTGGAAGGTCTACACCCCGGGCGGCACCACCTCGTTCACGCTGCCGACCCTGCCGGCCGGCTGGCCGCGGGCGGCCGACGGGGGACTGGCCAGCCCCGGGGCCGACCAGCTGCTGCACTGGTCGTTTGCCGCCTACCACCTGGGACTGCTCGCCGGTGGCTTCGATTTCGACGCCGGCGACATCAGCACCTTGCTGGACTGGGTGACTCACACCTCCACCAACGGCCTGGACCTGCCCTGATTGTCCTTCTCGAATACCACTAGCAGTCACTAATTTTATTTGACTTGCGTCGGTAATTCGGGTTTGTGGAAGGGTGTGTTTCCGTCCGTAACCAGGAAGGCAATGAAAGGAGGGTAGCAAGATGACGCGTTTCACAGCCGCAGCGGCAACCCTTTGTATCCTGTTGGCGGGCTCGTCGCCCCGGGCCGGGGCCAGCGAGGCACGTTCCCAGGCCCTGCTCTACAACCTGACCTTCGAGGATCAGACCGACATCTTCATGTTCCCGCAACTGCTGCCGCGTTACCAGGGCTTGTACCTGCACCTGCCCCCGGCGGTGGCCAACGTCTACGGCGGTATCGTCTACAACTTCGCCGACGATTCCTCCCTGGGCCTGTTCGTGCACCGCACCATGGCCAACGCCCTCGACCAGTACCGGCTGTCATCGACGGGTGATGCCAACTTCATCGGATTCACCAACTTCAGCGGCGGCACCGCCCAGCAACCCCACCTGGCCGGGCAGCTGTTCGACCTCATGTATGGCACCGGCAAGTGGGGCGCCGGCGTGCGCCTGCACCTGTGGTCGGAGACCAGTGTCCAGGACCCCCCTCTGGCCGATCCGGCCGAGACTTCCACCGCCATCACCGCCGAACTCTACGGCGGCTTCCAGGTGCTCGACGGCATGGACATGCGCGCCGCGGTGGGTATTCGCAGCCTGGCCGACAACTACTTCAACCTCATGTTCCGGGCCGGGGCCCGCTACCTGTCGCCGGACAATAAGCGCGTCCGCCCCGCTTTCGCCGCCCAGCTCGAGTTCGGCCTCAACATTCCCGACAACGGGGACAGCAGCTTCGCCTTCTGCCTGCCGGTCAAGGGCGGGTTCAGGCTCACGGCCATCGAGGACGTTCTCTACATCGGCCTGCTGGGAGGACTGGAGCTGCAGATGTACAAGCCCGGCGGCGGTGACATGCGCTTCGGGCTGGTGGCCCCGGTGGTCGAGCTGGCCGCCGAGTGGTATGCCCTTTCCTGGCTGCAGCTGCGCACCGGCATCAAGGGTGGCTGGGGAGTTCAGTTTTCGGGCGACCCCAACGACAACAACCCCAAGCACGAGCAGCTGGCCTTCAGCTCGGGCGTGGGTATTCCCCTGGGCCCCTTCACCATCGACGCCGTCATCCAGTACTCGCTGTGGACCAGCGGTCCCTACTTCCTGGGCGGCGCTCCGGGCCTGTTCGCCGGGGTGAGCCTGAGCTTCAACTGGGGCCAGGGTCTCGAGCAACGTCCGGCGCCCGCGCCGGCACCCGCGCCGGTGGCCGCCCCGCGGCCCGCGCCGGCGCCCCAGCCGGCCGCCAAGCCCGCCCCCGCACCCCAGCCGGCGGAGAAAAAACCAGCCTCTGCCAGTGAAGGGACGGACGAGAAGAAGACCGATTTCGAGGGCTGGGAAGGCGACGAGTAGCAGCTCTCCCCCGGAGACGGGAACGGTCCCGGCATATCCGATTTTCCCGTTCCAGAATCTTGTTCATGCCCGTCCGGCGGGCACCGAAAACCACTAGTGGCCCCCCGTGCCACACTGTGAGTAACTTGATTTGTATCTTGTTGATCGTCTAAAGTCTGCTTGCTCCGGGGCCGGAAACCCGACCCAGGAAGTTGTTTTTCCGATGGGAGGTAACATGAAACGGCATGGTCTAGGTGTGCTGTCCCTGAGCAGCCTGCTGCTGGTCGCGGCCTGTTCCTCGGGTGGCTCCTCGGGGGGCGACAAGATAGTGCTGGGTGCGCTCTTTGCCGATGACGTCGACGGCATGTCGCGACTGGAGCTGTACGGTGTACGCCTGGCGGTCGAGGACATCAACGCCTCGGGTGCCTTCGGCAAGCCGCTCGAGGTGGTCAGTCGCAGCCCGGCCCGCGGTGACGTCGTAGACCAGGAGAAGGTCCGCGACTCGGTGATGGAACTGTACGACCAGGAGGGCGCCGTGGCCTACGTCTCCGGCCACGGCGGTGAATCCAGCCTGACCCAGAACGAGGTCACCAACCAGGAGCAGTACTCCGACTTCGTACGTTGCGCCAACACCGCCAACGAGCCCACCTCCAACCTGCCCGGCATGGACGCCCGGGCCGACGTGACCGACACCTTCTACCGCCTGGTGGTCAACTGGGGCTTCCACCTCGACTTCGGAGCCTGGTTCTTCGAGCAAAGGCACCTGTTCAAGGTGGGCATCATCCGCATCAACGACGATATCGGCGCCATGGCCAGCATGTACATTCGCACCACCATCAACAACCTGTCCGACCATGGCTTCAGCCTGGCTTTCGACAAGGCGGTTTCCCCGGAAGCCTTCGTTCTCGAGGACAACAAGGAGTGGCTGGACGAGATCATCGCCCTCTCCCACGACGACGAGGTCGACGTGACCGTCGTCGTCACCTTCCAGGCCCAGACCAACGGCATCATCAAGTACCTCACCGAAAACGACTTCCGCAGCGCCCTGTTTCTCAACACCTCTTCCACCACCACCGACATGTTCGATATCGCCACGGGGCTGTCCAGCTGGCTGGCTCAGCCGGGAAACGACCTGTTCAGCCTCAACCCCGACAACTACAGCGGCCCCCACGGTGAAGAGTTCATCGAGAAATTCCGCACCCGCTTCGGAGAGGAGCCGTCTCCCTACAGTTCCACCGCCTACGAGTGCGCCGTCACCCTGGCCCTGGCCATGTTGTACTCCGGGGAAGAGGTTCCCGTGGCCGCCGGGGTAAAGCAAAGCATGCCCCTGTTCAAGGAGGAGCAACGAACCGACGACGAAGTGGAAGTGGGCATCGGATCCAGCGAGTTTACCCGCGCGGCCCAGCTCATCGGGGAGGGCAAGCGGGTTAACTTCGTGGGCGCCTCGGGACGAATCCTCTTCGATGAAAACGGCGATCGCCCAGGCCAGGGTATGTGCATCATGGGTCCCAACGCCGGCGCCACCGCCTGGGAAGTCAAGGAATGCTACGACGAAAACTTCCAAAAGCTGTAACACCGGCCTGCCCGACCAGAAGCGGCCGCATATTTCTGGAGGGGACATTACTGCTACTGGCAGTAACGGCTACCGCTGTCGCCCTGCCGGCCCGGGCCCAGGAGCCCACCGCCGAGGATGGAGCGCTGGAGGAGGAGTTTTCCGAGGAGTTCGAGCTGCTGGACCAGGAAGCAGTTGTCATCACCGCCACCAAGCAGAAACAAACCGTTGCCGAGGCGCCAGCCATCATGGCGGTGATCAGTCGCGAAGACATCAGGCGCCACGGCTGGGGCAGCGTGGCCGAGGCGCTGGCTTCCATCGCCGGCATCTATGTCAACTACGACTATGTTTTCCACGACCTGGGCCTGCGCGGCATCAGCAACGAGCTGCGCGGGGCCAGCCGTTCCATCAAGGTGTTGATAAACGGCCAGGATGTCTCCTTCCGGGCCGAGACCAGCAATTTCCTGGGACCGGAGCTAATTCCTCTGGAAGCGATCGACCACATCGAGGTCATCCGTGGCCCCGCCTCGGCCCTGTACGGAGCCAACGCCTTCCTGGGACTGGTAAACATCATCACCCGCCGCGGGCAACAGGCTCAGGGTGCGGTGGTGAAGGCCAGCGGGCAGCTTTTCGGCGAGGCCTACGGCGGCCTGGGGCTGGAGTTGGCCCTGGGCTCGAGCATGGGTCCGGTGGACTTCTTCCTGGCGTTTTCCCACCAGCGGCAGGAACGCAGCGGCCGGAAGATCCGCTGTACCGCCGCCATTGCCGGCGAGGAACCCTGTGACTACGTCACCGACGTGACCCGGCGCCTGCTCGGGCACCAGTCCTTCGACGACATCGCCCAGCCCAGCTCGCTTTTCTCCAGCCTGGCACTGGACCTGGGTCGCCTGTTCTCGGCCGAGAGCGGAACCTGGGGCTGGCTGAAGCTGCAAGGAAGCGTACAGCTGCTGGATTCACGGGGGAGTTTCTCCGACTGGGGCTCGCTCAACCACGACGACATCGTCGACGACCAGGGCCGGGTCAGCGGCCACCTGGCCAACAGCGGCAACCGGGTGGCACTGGGCAACGCCGCCTTCCGCGGCAAGTACGAGCTGGCCCTGTTGCAGGAACGACTCAAGCTGACAATTGGAGCTGCCTACTCCCAGGGCGGTCCGCTGGACAGCGAACGAATCGAGGAGGTCACCGGCGTGGTCAATCGTGCCCCCTACGGTTTCCGCGCCCTCGACACCCAGGCGGAAATTTCCTGGACAGCGCTCGAGAGGACGGCGGAGATGGACTTGCCGCTGGGGGGCTTTCTGCAGCGCCTGGTGCTCAGTGCCGGCGTGGATTTTTCTCTTGATCGCATCACCTATGTTCCCGTCGGTGGCAGCACCACCATGAGCTTTACTTCCTCGACGCTGCACAACCTGGGTGCCTGGGGACAGCTGGCCACAACGGCTTGGGACAGCCGTCTGGGGGTGGTAGCCGGGGTGCGTTACGATAACCATCGGGGCGCCGAGATAGTGGACGAGGCCTGGCAGCGCCTGAACGAGGAGGAAAGGCAGCGGATGTGCGGGCAGCGGGTCTGCTACCAGAAGCTGAGCTGGCGGGTGGGAACCACTTACCAGATCCTGCGTAATGCCATCTCGCTGGGAGACGACGCCGGCTATCTCTTCGACAACCTGCACCTGAAGCTGCTCTACGGCACTGCCTTCAAGGCTCCTTCACCGCTTTTCCTCTACCAGGAGGATTTCCTGGGCGAACGACCTCTCAATCCCAACCCCGCCCTGCTGCCCCAGACGGTGGACTCGCTGGAGGTGCTGCTGGGTTCCATCAGCTGGAACCGGCGCCTGGAGCTGTCGCTGGATTTCTTTTACAACCACCTGCAGAATCGGGCCG
>QMME01000227.1 GCA_003647095.1 Deltaproteobacteria bacterium | reverse complement strand
CGTCCCGTCGGCAAGCTGCCCGCGCCCGGCATCCGGTACCCCGACGTCTGGGAGTTCTATCCTCCCCTGGCAAGCCACCTGCAGGAGCAGCACTCCTGCCAGCACCAGGGTCGTTTTCGACCCGGGCCGGCCCGGTACTATCGAGACGACTCTCACACCGACCAGGACTCGCAATCTACATGCCACCCCCCGTCGATCACAACCACGCGTAATCACGCGATAAATTCTTACCATTCCCATTCCCACCGCGACATGCTGGCACATGAACCAGCAAGAGCTATCAGGCAGCCCGGCGATGTCAAGAAAAAAACTGCTATTTCAGCATGTTGACACAGACCGCTCATTCCTCACCACCCCCGTACCTGAAAACTCCCCTTACCAGGCAAGCAACGGGAAGCAACGGGGACAGGCACCGCGGAACACCGCGAATCAGCTGGGAAACAACGGGAAAACAGCGGGGACAGGCACCGCTGCCAGGTGCGAGTCCGGAGATGGAACCACAGAAAAAACTTGGCGAAACCCGAGCGGGAGCCTAGACTCCTGCTCGACCCGATGGAGGAGGAAGACATGGCAAGACGACAAACGGTTGGCTGCATCGGCACCGGCAACATGGGTTCGGCCTTTCTCACCGGCCTGGTAAAGGCCCGCCTGGTCCGCGGCCGCGACATCCTGGCCTGGGACAAAAACCGGCAACGCCTGGGCGAGTTGCAGGACCAGCTGGGCCTGCGCCCGGCCCGTGACAACCGGGCGGTGGCCGCGGCGGCCGACGTGCTGCTGCTGGCGGTGAAGCCGCAGATCCTCGACAAGGTGCTGGCCGAGATCCGCGGCAGCCTCAAGCCCGGCTGCCTGGTGCTTTCCGTCGCCGCCGGTTACCCCACCGCGCTCATCGAGCAGTTGCTGGACGGCCAGGTACGGGTGGTGCGCGCCATGCCCAACATCGCCGCCCAGGTGGGCCAGGCGGCCACCGCCATCTGCCCGGGCCGTCACGCCCGCCGCGCCGACGTCAAGCTGGCCCGGCGGCTTTTCGAGTCCTGCGGCAGCGTGCTGGAGATCGAAGAAGGTCTCATGGACGCCGTTACCGGCCTTTCCGGCACCGGCCCCATGTACGTGTTCATCATTATCGAGGCTCTGAGCGATGCCGGGGTGCGCATGGGCCTGTCCCGCCGCGACGCCACCGCGCTGGCCACCCAGACGGTGCTGGGCGCCGCCCACATGGTGCAGCAGACCGGCCGCCACCCCATCTACCTCAAGGACCTGGTGACCTCGCCGGGCGGTACCGCCATCAACGCCCTGTACTCCATGGAACGCACCGGCCTGCGGGCGGTGCTCATGGAGGCGGTGGAGACGGCCACCCGCCGCTCGCGGGAACTGGGCCGGCCGGTGAGCAACGCCAACGGCGGCTAGGCCGGCTCGGCCGGGTCGTGGAACTCGGAAAAGGGATCCACCTGCCGCAAGTCGAGCTCGGTAAACAACCAGCGGTTGGAGCGCACCCTGCCCATGTCGCGGTGCTGGGTGCGGTGGGCGTGGGTGGCGTGGATCATGAAATCGACACAGCTCTTTTCCCTGCTGGCCGGCAGAGTGGCGTCGAAGCTCTCGGTGACCGGCCCGGGATCGGCCCGGCCCAACAACACGAACAACCACACCCGGTTGAGCATGTAGTAGGTGCGCTCGACGCGGTGGGCCGGCAGGCCGTCGACGTCGCTGGCGGCATCGGCGGCCAGGCGCACCGCCGTGGTGGCGCAACGCGAGGCCAACTGGTGTTCCGGGTGGCCGGTTGCACCCCAGTCGGGATGAAAGGTAATCAACAGATCGGGTCGAAAGCTGCGGATGCTGCGGGCCACCAGGCGCACCGGGTCGGCGTGTTCCCGCCAGCGCCGGTAGATCTCCTGGCGGGGAGGAAAGCTGGAGACGGGCAGCGGAGCGTTGAAGAAAGACTCGTGCTCCAGGCTGGCGTGGTAGATCTCCGCCGCCCGCTGCATCTCCCGCGCCCGCACCGTGGCCAGGTCCGGGTGGCAACCGCCGGCCAGGCCGCACTCTCCCCCCTCGCCGCGAGTCAGCACCACCAGATGCAGGGGGTTTCGGTAGAAGATGCTCGCCCGGGCCAGGATGCCGCCGGAAAAGCACTCGTCGTCAGGGTGGGCGGCACACCACATCACCCGCGCTCCCCGGGCCAGGAAGGCATCGATGGGTACCGGTTCCGGTGAACCGTCCGGACGCACCGGCACCGTTCGACAGGAAGCCATGGCCCCGGCCGTCCCGGCGGCCAAGGCCGTCTTCATGAAATCGCGACGTCTCATGCCGGGAATGCTACTGCAGCCACACCTGGCTGGCAACCTTGCTCGCCAGCCCCTTCGATGGTATGCCGGAATCACCACCGACCCGGGAGAGCACTTGACAGCAGCGGACAACAGCACGCAGCCCAGTCGAGGCCGGGCCCTGAGCGCCTGGCAGAAGTTCACTTACTCGCTGGGCAACTTCGGAGTGGGCTACGCCCCGGCCACCTTCGCCTTCCTGGCCTACTACTACTACGGGCGCGAGACGGCCGCCGGCGAGAAGCTGGTGCTGGTGCCGGTGACGGCCTACAGCATCATCTGGTTCCTGTGCAACGCGCTCAACGGCATCACCGACCCGGTGGTGGGTTACCTCAGCGACCGCACCCGCAGCCGCCTGGGCCGGCGCAAGCCCTGGGTGCTGCTGGGCGCGCCGTTGCTGGCGCTGAGCTTCTACTTCGTCTGGGCTCCGCCCGACACCACGCCGACGCTGGCCAACCAGGTGGTGTTGTTCGCCGCCCTGTTCGGCTTCTGGTTCTTCTTCACCGTGGTGGTGGGCCCTTACCTGGCCCTGCTGCCCGAGATCACCCCCTATGACAACGAGCGGGTGAAACTATCGGCGCTGATGAGCGTGTTCGGCGACGTGCTGGGCACTCTCGGCGGCAACCTGCTGCCGGTGTTCGTGGCCCTGCTGGCCGGAGGCCTGCTCATCTTCACCAACGGATACCAGGCACTGGCCTTCCTGGGGGCGCTGGCGGTGCTGGCCTTTTCCGTGCTGGCGGTGTCATTCGTCAAGGAACGTTACCAGCCTCCCGAGAGCGATTCCGGAGACAGTCGCGGCTGGCTGCGCCGGGCGCTGGGCGAGTTCCGCTCCACCTTCCACAACCCGGCCTTCCCTCCCTACCTGGTAGGGGTGTTCTTCTACCGCACCGCCATCATGATCACCCTGACGCTCACCCCCTTCGTGGCCACCAAGATCATCGGCGCCGTCGAGCCGTCGGCCGGGGATCTCGACATCCTGGCGCTGCTGCCCGGCGTGGTGAACGACCGTGGCCTGCCCGACTTCGAGCAGGCCGCCGGCTACCTGATGATGGTGGTGCTGGTAGGGGCCATGCTGCTGTTTGTCCCCGTATCGGCCCTGGCAGCGCGCCTGGGCAAGAAGAAGCTGTTCGTGGTGGCGCTGTTTCTGCTGGGCGGGGTGCTGGGGGGCATGTCGCTCATCGGCCTGGTGCCGGTGCTTACCCCGCTCGGGCAGGCCCTGCTGCTGTTCGCCCTGGCGGCGGTGCCGGTGGCCATCGCCCTGGTGGTGACCCGGCCGCTGCTGGCCGACGTCATCGACGCCGACGAAGAAATCACCGGGCTGCGCCGCGAGGGGGTCTATAACGGCATGGAGGGGCTGATCATGAAGGTGGCCGCCGGGCTGGGACCGTTGCTGGCGGGCATCATCTTCGAGATCTTCGGCGCCTCCCGTGCCCACAGCCTGGGGATTCGCATCTGCGGGCCGGTGGCCGGAGCGTGCCTGGTGCTGGCGGCCTTCGCCTTCAGGCGCTATCCCATCGAGAAATGACTGCCACCCGCCTCGCCATCATCATCGGCTGCCTGCTGGCAGGGCTCTTTTCTCCGACCGACAACGGCCGGCGCAACCGCGGTGCCCGGGGCACCGGCCCGCTTCCCCCCCACGCTGCCCATGATGCGGGCGGCGAGGGGGTGTGCTCTCGCGCGGAGCGAAGTGAGCACGAGAGTGCGGCCCCGAGCCGCCAACCACACAGCTCCTGCCTGCGCGGCCGGCGCCATGAAGGTATCCGCTTCCACCCTACCCGGGCCCAGCAGAACCGGCCCCGGGTACGCGCGGCCCGCCAGCGGCGCCTGGAAGACATCCGCCTCCTGTTCGCCAAGGCCGCTCTCGACTACCCTCCCCGCCAGGTGCTGCTGCGGGCCTTCAAGAACGACGGGGTGCTCGAGCTGTGGGTGCAGCCGGCCCGGGGTCGGCCCTATGTCCACCTCAAGGACTATACCATTTGCATGCGCTCGGGTGAGCTGGGTCCCAAGCGCCGGCGCGGCGACGGCCAGGTTCCCGAGGGCTTCTACCGGATTACCTGGTTCAACCCCCACTCCCAGTTCCTGCTGTCCATGAAGGTCGATTACCCCAACCGCTCGGACCGCATCCGCGGCGGCCGCCATCCCGGCGGCGATATCTTCATCCACGGCTCCTGCGTCACCATCGGCTGCCTCCCCCTCACCGACCGCTGGATCGAGGAACTGTACCTCATCGCTCTCGACAGCCACTGGCGCTACGGCCGGCGGCCGCTGGTGCACATCTTCCCCACCCGGCTCGACGACGCGGGCATGAGCTGGCTGGAAAAGACCTACCGGCACCGGCCCGAACTGGTCGAGTTCTGGCGCGAACTGCGCCCCGGATACCTGTACTTCGAGCACCACCATCGTCCCGCTCCCGTGCGCATCGGCCGCGACGGCACATATCACTTTCAGGAAAACAACGGGGACAGGCCCGCAAAATAGAAAGTAGAAACAGGCAGATACAAAAAAACAGAGCGGGGACAGGCCCGGCTTGCCCCGCAGCCGGGGGAAGGGGTATGCTGGCTGCCAGGACTGTGACAGGTTTCATCTGCTGCCAGCAGGGAGGATGAAATGCCCTACATCTACCGGGTAAGAACCCATGCCTCGCTGGACCGGCTCGAGAGCCTGATAGCCGAGCGGCTCAAGCCAGGTGCCGACAAGGAAAACATCGACAAACGCATCTGGGCGCTGTTCGGAGAACGCTGGGCGGTCATGTTCACCGACCTGGCCGGCTTCTCCCGGCAGGTGGCCGAGTATGGCGTGGTGCACTTCCTGCAGACCATCTTCGAGTCCCAGCGGGTGCTGGTGCCCTGCATCGAGGAATTCGACGGTATCCTGCTCAAGACCGAGGGCGACAGCATGCTGGTCATCTTCCGCGACGCCGAGAAGGCGGTTTGCTGCGCCGTCGACATGCAGGTCCGGCTCAAGCAGTACAACCAGGGCAAGCCCGCCAACGAACAGATCGAGCTTTGCCTGGGGATCGGCTACGGCGACGTGCTGCGTATCGGCGACGACGACGTCTTCGGGGCCGAGGTCAACGCCGCCAGCAAGCTCGGAGAGGACACCGCCGGGCCCTGGGAGATCCTGCTCACCGACAACGTGCGCCAGCAACTTGCCGGAGACAAACGCTGGCGCTGCGAACCCATAGACTACGTGCCCCCGGGCGCCCGGGCCGCCTTTCGGCTGGCCGGCACAGGTGCGGACGGGCAGTGAAGCGGGAGTGAGCCGTGGCCACCACCATCGAGAAGCTGGCCGATTGGATGACGGAGCTGGAACTGGAGCAGGTTCCGCAGCGGGTGATCGACAAGTGCAAGCTGCAGTTGCTCTCCACCCTGGCCGCGGTCAACGGCGGTCATGCCACCCGCCCGGCCCGGGCCCTGCGGGAAATCATCCTCTCCACCCGGGCCAACGGCCGCAGCACGGTGTTTCCCGGCGGCGATAAGACTTCTCCCACGGTGGCGGTAGTGGCCAACGCCGCCGCCTCCATGGCTCTCGACTACGACGATTACCTGTTCATGGGCCACACCGGCCACTCGGCGGTGCTGGCCTCGCTGGCCTTCGCCGAGGAACGCGGCCTGGGCGGTGCCGACCTGCTGCGAGCCCAGGTGGTGGCCAACGAGCTGGGCGGCCGGCTTGGTGCCGCGGTCATCGTGGGACCACAGAACGGCCAGCTGTGGACACACATCCATTGCCTGGCCTCGGCTGCCGCTGCCGCCTGCCTGCTTCGACTCGAGCGGGTTCCGGCCGCCCACGCCCTGGCGCTGGCCCTGTACCAGCCGCCCCTGGCCATGTGGCCCGGCTTCATGGGCCCGGACAGCAAGCTGCTGTCGGCCTCCTTCCCCGCCCGCGACGGCCTGCTGGCCGCCCGGGCCGCCTCCTGGGGTCTCAGCGGTCCGCTGAACATTCTCGATCATCCCCTGGGGTTCGCCACCCATTTCGCCCACCAGTTCCTGCCCGGCATGCTGGGAGGCCTGGGCCGGGTTTGGGTCAGCGATACCCTTTCCTACAAGACCCACCCGGGCTGCGCCTACCTGTCCAGCGCCGTCGAGGCCCTGGCCGAGCTGGCCGATTCCTTCGCCAGCGAAAACGGCCGCCCCCTGGAACCAGCCGACGTGTCCAGGCTGGTGGTGCGCACCAACCTGCTGGCGGTGCAGATGGAAAGACTCGGCTCCACCCTGGCTCCGGACGAACTGCGCCCCATCCGCGTCAACTTCTCGCTGCCCTACTCCCTGG
>QMME01000226.1 GCA_003647095.1 Deltaproteobacteria bacterium | reverse complement strand
TCTCGACGGGGCTGGGCTACTACTTCGTGGCGCGTTCCGAAGCGGGACGGCCGCGGCACCTCTACTTCTTCTACGCCTTGCTGGGGCTGGCCTTCCTGTGCAAGTGGTTGCTGGCCTTTTTCATCCCGGCGGGCATCTGGATCAGCGAATGTGTGCTGCGCTGGGACAAGGGGGTATTCAAGCGAATCGGCCTGGGCAACCTGCTGGGGGGACTGGGCGCCACGATGGCGGTTGGGGGCTTGTTCCTGCTGTGGCTGCCCGACAAGGCCTTTGCGGGCATGTTGACGGTGGTGGTCCTGTCGTTGGTGCTGGTGTGGTGGATGGGCCAGGACGCCGCCGGAGAACGAGGCTGGCAACGTCGCCACGCCTGGTTTTCGTTCGCCCTGGGGCTGGCGATAATCCTTCCCTGGCACCTGTTCATGATCATCAAGCACGGCTGGCCCTTCGTCAGGGAAGCGGTGATCTACCACCACTTCGAGCGTGCTGCCGGAACCATCGGCAAGCCGGAGGGCACCTTCGACGTCTTCTTCAAGCAGATTGCCTTCGGAACCTACCCCTGGATCGCCCTGCTGCCGGCGGCCCTGTGGGGCTTGCTGGGGAAAACGCGAGAGGAGCTGGCAGGGGGTGGCGAGCGACGCGAGTTGCGGCTGGTGCTGGCGGTGCTGGTCCCCTGGACGGCCTTCAGCCTTTTCCAGACCAAGTTTCACCACTACATCGCCCCGGTGGTACCCTTCCTGGCGGTGTTGATAGCGGTGGGCCTGGACCGGCTGGGCGACCAGCCGAATCGGGGCAAGATGCGTTTGTGCGCCATGCTGGCGGTACCCGTGGCCGCGGTGATGATGCTTGATATCCTCCATGATTACAGCCCCTTTGTTCACCTGTTCGATTACTACTACGGCTGGCCGCTGCCACGGGAGCTGAACCCCTATCCGCTGTTTACCGTGCTGGGAGGGATCTGGCTGGGCCTGATGCTGTGGTTGTTCTTCCGCTGGAAGATAGGCCCCGGAACGGTGGGCCTGCTGTGGTTGCCCGCGGCGGCCCTGGGCGTGACCCTGACGGCCTGGATCATGCCTGCCGTGACCCCTACCTTCACCCAGTATCCCCTCTACCAGGCATACCTGAAGGAAAGCGGCGGCCGGGCGCCGGTTGCCCAGTACAACGGGTGGCTGTCGCGCAGCGTATCGTTCTACTTTCGCAACCAGGCGGTCGACCTGTCCCGGGGAGACCAGCCCAACCTGGAGCGGGCCCTGGAGTTCCTGGCCCGGCCGGCGCGGTCGTTTCTCATCCTGGGAGCGGGCTACGGGCGCGATTGCAAGTCTCTGCTGGCCAGCCTGCGCCCGGAAGTCCGCAAGCGCCTGGGCAAGTCCCTGTACGTGGTCTTCGACGACCACCCCTTCAGTTGCCTGGCCTCCACGCAGCGGGACCCCGAGGGAGAGAAACGCCTGCAGGAAAACCTGCTGCAGTCCCTGCCGGCCGGGGTACACCGCGCCAGCGTGGACTTCGACGGCAAGATAGAATTGCTGGGCTGGCAGGTGGAACCGCAGGAGGTGGAACAAGGGCAGGAGTTCGTGGTGTCGTACTATTTCCGCTGCCGTGCTCCCGTGGGAGATGACTGGCTGGTGTTCATCCACGGAGACGGCCCGCAGGGAGGGGCCCACCGCATTTTCGGCGACCACGCCCCCCTGGGCGGGTTGTACCCGACCAGCGAGTGGCAGCCGGGGCAGTTGATCCGCGACAGCTACCGCATGGTGGTTCCCGCCAACTATCCCTACCGAAATTTCACCTTGTGGATGGGGTTCTGGAAGGGTCCCCGGCGCCTGCCGGTGAGCCAGAAGTTCATGCACGATGGCGCCAACCGGGTACGTACCGCGGTGGTGCGCGTGAAGTAAACCTCACTCGCCGGCCGGTTGGGTTCGCGGGCGGTAGTCCAGGCTGAAACGCTGACACAGGGATACGATGGGATCCTCGGGCAGAGAGGGGAAGACATCGAAGAGGTGATCCACCTCGGTGCTCTCACCCCGTTCGCCGGCCAGCTTGTCGGCCGCGGCCAGGGCCCGCTCCAGCAACTCGGCGTCGATACGATCCCGGGGCACACCACCCCCGGCCCGGCGTGGCCGCAGGATGGTCTCCATCATCTTGACGAAGGGGGGGATTTCCACCCGGTACAACTGCAGCCAGGCACTGAACAGGTCGGGCTGGCTTTTCCAGATGGCCCACAACAGATGGTAGATGCCGGTGTGGCGGAAGCCGCGGGATGACGACTCCAGGCGGGCCACCTGCACCAACTCGTGCAAAGAACCTTGCTCCATCCTGTACCCCTGCTCCCCTCTACCCCCTGGAAGACAACCAGACAGGCGGGCCGTGCTGGATACCCGGCCAGCGCCTGCCGACATAGAATAGCAAACCGGGCCGGGCTTTCACAAGCCCGTTGTCGTCCCCGGGCAATTTATTTCACATCTTCGGGCAATTGTGTATTATTTGAAATCATGGCCCAGGACAGCACCATCTACCTGATCGATGACGATGAGGCCTCGCGGCGCCGTGTGCGCGGCATGCTCGAGGGTGCCGGTTACCTGGTGCAGGAGGGAAGCGACGGGCGCCAGGCCCTGGGCATGGTGCGGGATGGAGTGCCCGACCTGATGTTGCTCGATGTCGAGATGCCGGTCATGAACGGTCCCCAGGTGTGTCGCATCATCAAGGGCAGCCAGGGGTTTCCCTTCTTTCCCATCATCCTCATCACCGCCCGTGATGACATGCAGACCAAGGTCGATGCCTTGCAACTGGGAGCTGACGATTACCTGGTCAAGCCCATCAATCAGGCGGAACTGTTGGCCCGGGTCAAGTCGATGTTGCGACTCAAGAAACTGCAGGATGAGTTGCTGCGGGCCAACGAAGACCTGAAGAGGATGAATCAACGTCTGCAGGAGATCTCGACGGTGGATCCCCTGATGGGCATCTACAACCGCCTGTACTTCGAGAAACGCTTTCGCTACGAGTTCCAGCGGGCCTCGCGCTATCGCTCCAAGTTGGCCCTGCTCATGCTCGACATCGACCATTTCAAGCGGGTCAATGACAAGCTCGGACACCAGTTCGGCGATTACGCGCTGAAGGAGTGCGCCCGCTTACTGCTGGACTCCGTGCGCCAGGTCGACATCGTGGCCCGTTACGGTGGCGAGGAACTCGTGGTAGCCTGCCCGGAGACCAACCTGGAGCAGGCCATGATCGTGGCCGAGCGCATCCGTTCGCGAATCGAGGCCCACCGTTTCGAGTTCGCTGGCAAGACCACCCCGCTTACCATCAGCATCGGCATCGCCGTCTTTCCCGGGGAGGGCATCGATTCCCTGGACAAGCTGGTAACCAAGGCCGATGAAGCCCTGTACCGGGCCAAGGACGAAGGCCGCAACTGCATCCGCAGCTGAACCCCAACGTCGCTTATGCAACTGCAGGGTCTACTTGGGATCGGCACAGCAGCGAAAGCCCAGGTCGGCCTTGCGCATGCCGGCGGCGGCACTGGAGCGCGATGCACAGCGGCTGGCCCAGTTGGGACGGGTGGCCGAGCCTCCCTTGTAGGTACGAGCGGCGGCTCCCGGCGAGAAGGGTGACGCCGTCCACTCGCTGACGTTACCGCTCATGTCGAACACACCCCGGGGGCTGCGGCAGGCGGGGAAGGCACCGGCCCCGGTCACCGTGCGGTCATTGCCGGAGGCATCCTCGGTGTTGCACTTGTCGGCGTCCCACTTGTTGCCGTAGGGGAAGCTGCGATTGCTGTTGCCCTTGCAGGCGAATTCCCATTCCTGCTCGGTGCACAGGCGCTTGCCGCGCTTGCGGCATAGCTTGTTGGCCGTCTTCCAGTTGACGCCGGTAAGGGGTTTGCGCCCGGGGCTGTTGGGATACTCGTAGCGATCGATGCAGAAAGCGCCTACTTTCTCGGCATGCAGCTTGATTTCACCGAAGTTGCGCATGGGATCGTTGCTGGCACTGCCGATGTAGGCCGTCCCGGCGGGAACGTAGACCATGCCCCGGGGGCACTTGCCCTTGGAGGTGGCCGGGGGCTGGGCGGCGGCAACCGGCGTGGTCTTCTTCTCCACGGGCGAAGCCCGTGGGGTGCTCGGCTTCTTGGTGGCAGCAGCTGCCGGTGGAACCGGGGGTGGAGGTGTCGGTTTCGCCGCTGTTGCCGCCGGTGCGGCTGTCGGTTGAACCTCGGGGGCTTCTTCCAGCACCGGCAGCTTGCTGCTGGGCGCCGGGGTGGTGGCGGCAACGCTGACCGGCTTGCTTCTGGCGGCAGGCGGCTTGCCGGCCGGTGGCCTGCTGCGGCTGGAGCGACGTTCTTCCCGGGCCGGCCGTGAGCGTGAGCGCCGGGGCGGAGCCGCGGGCCGGGAGGTGGTTTTGGGCTTTGGTTTGCTGGTGGATGCGGCGGCTACCTTGGCTGCTGCCTTCTTGACGTCGGTGCTGGATGGTTCTTCTGGCTTCTGGGCTGGTGCCGGTGTCGAGGCCTTCTGCTCCAGGGGCTTGGTGTCCGGGGTCGAGCCCGGTACCGCCCCGGGCGGGGTGGTCGGTTTGCTGGTGGCAGCAGGTGGTGGGCCGGCGGTTGGCGCCGGCCGGACTGGTTGGGCCGTGGCCGGGGCGGCGGCCACAGTGGTGCTGGATACCGACGGCTTCTGCAGGGCGGCCTGGGCCTGGGCCCGGGCCAACTCCGTCTGGGCCCGCAGGTAGTCGACCAGGAAGTACACGCCCACACCCACGATCAACAACACCGCCGCCAGGAAGATGTAAACCGGTGTCCGCGATGGCCGCGGCAGGGGAGGTTGGCTGACGAAGGACGGCGGGAAGGGGGGCTGGCTGAACGGCCCGTAACTGGGTACCGTACCCTGGGGCTGCCCGGGTACGGGTGCGGGCTGGGTTGTGGCCGGTTGCGCCGGCGCGGCCACCGGCATGGCCACCTTTTGAACCTCGGTGGACTTGCGCACCGGCCGGGGTGCCTGTACCGGCTTGGCTACCCTCAGCTCCGAGTCGGCGGCGACGGCCGGTGTCGGTGTGGGCTGCGATACCAGGGTCTCCCCTTCATCGAATTCGTCGTCTTCCTCGGCCGGCAATTCGCCGTCGTCGTCATCCATGAGCTCTTCTACTTCCTGCAACTCCTCGTCGAATTCCTCGTCTGCCCCGGTCTCCTCGATGATCTCCTCGTCGGTGAGGAGTTCCTCGTTGTCGAGGGGACCGGTCGTCTCCGGGACTTCCTCGACAACCTCGTCGTCGCTGATGGTTTCGAAATCGTCGGGAACCGTCTGGGCGTTCACCACGGTGGGGGGATAGGCATCCTTGTCACCGACGGTGTAGGCCACCCGGCTCTGGGAAGGTGCATCCTGGTCGCCGCCGGCCTCGCGACGCGCCGGGGGAGGGCTGGGAGGACGGCTGTGGCTGACCTTCTTGCCGGCGGTGATGATCTGCTCGAACAGTTCACGGGTACTGGACTGGCGCCGGGCCGGCTGCTCGTTGAGCGCCTGCAGCAGCGCCGGCTGCCAGGCCGAGAATTCCGCGGGAAACTCCGGCAGGCTGGAGTCGGGGCCGGGGTACACCTGGCCGGTGATCATCTCCCCGATGATCACACCCAGGCTGTAGATGTCTGCGCTCGCTTGAGGTACTTTTTCTCCCTGGCGCAGTTCCGGTGCCAGGTAGGTACCACCGGGAAAGGCGGCCTTCTGCGCCGCCACGAAAGGCTTGCGAGGCAGGGCATCGAGCAGGCCGAAATCGGTGACCTTGAGCATGTCCGGCAGGACGATGACGTTTTCCGGCTTGAGATTGCCGTGTGCCGTGTTCTCGTGGGCCTTTTCCAGGGCCTGGCAGATGTGCGACAGTATGGGCTCGATTTCCTTGGCAGCGAAGTTCTGCTGCTTCTCGTGGCGGAGGCGGATAATCTTGCGCAGGCTCAGGCCCTCGAGCAGTTGCATGGTGAAAAACAGCCGGCCGTCATCTTCGTCTTCGTCGTAGAGCTTGACCACGTTGGAGTGGTTTATCTTGCGGGCGGAGCGAATGGCCGCCAGGAAGTGCTTCTTCTCCTCCCGGGTCTGCAGGAGCTTGGGGTGGATGACCTTGAGCGCCACGTCGACTTCAATCTCCAGGTCGTGGGCCCGGTAGACGATGCCCGTGGGGCCGCTGCCCAGCACCGCGCGGATCTCGTAGCGGTCGGCCAGGATGTCGCGAATGTTGAGCTCGCCGGTTTCACTGGCGTCTTTTATCTTGTGCCTTCCCGGCGGCGGCGGCGGGGCTTGCTTGTCGGACTTGGACTTGTCGTTGTCGCGGTCCAGGAACTTCTGACCGCACTTGCTACAAAAATCACTTCCGTCGGGATTGTGACTTCCGCAACGAAAACAAAGCATTTACCACTCCTGGCCAGGTGGGTTTCTGTCGATAGTTCCGCTACCACAGATTTCGACGATCTACAAGGTGTTTCTGGTCTGTGCGCGAGAGCACACCCCCTCGCCGCCATGCATCATGGGTGGCGTGGGTGTTTCCGGCCGTGCCGGTGCGTGGCGTGCTGGGCGGCTCGGGGCCGCACTCTCGTGCTCACTTCGCTCCGCGCGAGAGCACACCC
>QMME01000225.1 GCA_003647095.1 Deltaproteobacteria bacterium | reverse complement strand
CTTTCATGGCTCCGAAACCGATTCGCCGGCCGTCCCGGCTGAAGCGCAGGCGGCCGATCCAGTCGTAGCGCCCGCTTACCGGCCGGCCGTTGACCACCACCAGGGGCTTGAGCTCCCGCTGCGCCAGCCAGGCCACCTGGCCCGGGCGGGGGCCGAAATGAGGCTCTCCCACCATCTCGAAGGCCGGCCCCGGCCGGCCGTCGATGACCAGGAACCACTCGCCGCCGCGCCGGGCCCGCCAGGCCAGGTTTTTTCCATCCGGGGAGAAGGAGGGAAAGCCCACCTCGTCCCACTCCTTCCCTTCCTTGCCCTCCACCACCATGAAGACGTGGCCGCCATTGCTGGCCACGTAGGCCAGGCGCCCGCCCCCGCTGAAGAGGGGTTGCCGGACGCTGGTGTACGACTTGCCCGGCTTGCCGTCGAGCACCACGAAGTGCTCGCCGGTACGGCCGGCGGTGTGGGCCAGGTGCCGGCCGTCCGGGCTCCACACCGGCCGGCCCACGTCGTCGTAGCCGCCGGAGGGCCGGCCGTCGCGAACGACGTGCCAAACCGAGCCGTCCAGTGCCCGGTAGGCCAGGTGGCCGCCTCGCGGGGAGAACACCGGCCGGCCCAACTGGTTGAACTCGGCCCCGGGCCGGCCGTCCATAAACACTAGCCAGCGCGCCTGCTGCCGAACGCAAAAGGCATGGTGACGGCCGTCGGCGGAGAAGGTCAACCACTGTGCCCCCTCGTAGGGGCCCCACTGCCGGCCGTCGATTACCACGAACCACCGGGCTCCGCGCCGGGCCACGTAGCCCAGGTGCTTGCCGTCCCGGGAAAACACCATCTCCTCCACGGCGGCGAAGGCGGGGCCGGTCCGGCCCCGCCAGCTCACCCGCCAGTCGGCCTGGCTGACCATGCTGCCCTCGAAGCCGCGAAACTTCGGCACCAGCGTCCAGCCGAGCAGGCGCCGCTGCCGGGCGGTGGACATCTCGGTGAGCACCAGCAGTCCTTCCTCGATACGCCGGGCCGGCAGCAGCCCACTGTCGCCGTGGAGACCCACGGCGATGACTTGCCAGTCCAGGTACTGGACCAGGCGCTGCTGGACATAGCCCACCTCCAGCTTCCAGGAGTGGGGCAGATCGATACGCGGGTACAGCTCCCAGACCGGCTGGTGGGAAAGATCCACCGTGCCGGGCCGTCCCTCTTTGACGAACAGCACGTCCGGCGACAGGCCCTCCAGCACGCTGCCGATGCGGTGTTCGGCGGGCAGGTCGTCGCCGGCACGGGCGGCGAACGCGCACAGCAGCAACAGCAGCGGCAGCAGCCTGCTCATGCCACACCTTCCGGGATGGGCAGGCACAGGTCGCCGTGGCGCAGCAGGTGAAACAGCGCGCAGATCACCAGGGCGTGGCGAATGGTGCCGTCGGCCACGAGCTGCAGGATGTTTCCCATGGGCCACTCGAACACCTCGATACACTCGTTCTCGTCCAGCTGCTGGCCGCCGGCGGGCACGGCGCCGCGCGCCAGGTAGGTATACGTCCGGTTGGTCTGGAAGGCGGGGTTGGGTTCGACCGTGCCGATGAGTTCCCACCCACCGGCCTGGTAGCCGGTCTCCTCGGCAAGTTCCCGCCGGGCCGCCTGCTCCGGGCTCTCGCCGTCGTCCACCATGCCCCCGGGGATCTCCACCGTCACGCCGCCGCTGCCGTGGCGCCACTGGCGTACCAGCAACAGCTTGCCGGCCGGGGTGGCGGCCACCACGTTGACCCAGTCGGCCGTGTCGAGGATATGGAAGTCGTGCTCGCGCCCGTCGGCGCGACAGCGGGAGCGCTCCCGGTGCACGCTGAAGATGTCGCCGTCGTAGACCTTCCGCCGCTCCAGCTTCTCCCAGGTGAGATCGCCCATGTGTCCTCCTGGGTCATCTTCTAGCAGAAACCGGCGTGCGGGGACAAACCTTCTCCACCCTCACCGGGGTGCCGGCGGCCAGGCGTTCAACAGATTTCTCTCGGCCGTGACGTGGGAACACTTTACCGGCTTTCCCAACGCTGTGACGTCTTGACGTTATGACGTTATAACGCTATAATCTGTATCATGGAGGTGGCGCATGAGCAAGCTGACCAATCGGGCAACGGTATACCTGGAGCCGGAGTTGCACCGCGTGCTGAGACTGAAATCGATCGAGACCTCGCGTTCCATGTCGGAGTTGATAAACGAAGCGGTACGCGAGGCGATGGCCGAGGACGCCGAGGACCTGGCCACCTTTACCAGGCGCCGCAAGGAACCTTTGCTTTCCTTCGAGAACTTCCTGAAAGAACTGCAGCGCAATGGCACCATATGAAATCTTCTTCAGAAAGTCGGTAATCAAGGATTTCCGGAAGATACCGAAAAAAGACGGCCAGCGCATCATCCAGGCCATCAGGAAGCTGGCCCGGGAGCCCCGGCCACCACAGGCCAAGAAACTATCTAGCCAGGAGAGATACCGCCTGCGCTGCGGGGTATATCGAGTGCTTTACGAGATCCAGGAGCGGCGGCTGATCATCTACGTGGTTAGGGTGAGACACAGGAAAGAAGTGTATCGCTGACATCCATTGTCCCCACACCTCCGGGCGCATCCATGATCTGCCACTCCACCCGGGCGTTCCGCGGGTGGAGTGGCGGCAGCCGTTAGCTCAGCCGGCGGCGCAGCGGCCCGGCGCTCCAGGTGGCCAGGGCGGCCTTGAGGACGTCAAAGATCACGAAGGGCCAGAGGCCGGCCAGCAGCGCCCAGGCCAGGGAGGCATTACCCCCGGAAAGAGCCGCCCAGGCCTGCAGCCAGCCCACTCCCAGCAGGTAGATCACCGCCAGGCCGAGAAACGATCCCAGCCAGCGCGCCCGGCCGGTGAAGCGCCCGGCCAGGAAGGCGGCCGGGGGAAAGGCCAGCAGGTAGCCGAAGGTGGCCGCGGCCGCCGCGGCCGGGCCGGCGGCGCCGGCGCCCGCGAACACCGGCAGGCCGCACAGCCCCAGTGCCAGGTAGAGCAACTGGGAGGCCAGGCCGCGCCAGGGCCCGGCAGCGGCACCGGCGAAGATCACCGCCGCCACCTGCAGGGTGGCCGGCACCGGGGTGCCGGGCAAGGGGACACGCACCTGGGCCGCCAGGGCGGTGAGTCCGGCCAGGCCGGCGGCGATACCCGCCTCGCACACCAGCCGGGCCGTCCTTGTCCTCGTGGCAATAGCCGTCATACCGTTCATTCGTCCACCTCTTCCCTCCCGCGTTCGGAGAAATATACATTCATGCCCCGGGCGGAGTCAACGCGCCATTCCCGCTACCGGGGCACGTCGAGGCGTGGTTTTTCGCCGCTCATCGGTTATCATGACGGCAGCCATGAGAGGAGAGGAAACCACCCGCTGGTTGCTGCGCGACGTCCGGCTGGAGCTGGAGCGCCACGACGAGGATCCGCGCCTGGTGGCAGCCGGGGTCCTCGGCGTCGTGCCCGGGCGCATTCTCGGGGCCGAGGTGGTGCGCCGCTCCGTCGACGCCCGCCGGGGCCGGCCGCGGCTGGTATTCAGCCTGCGGGTGGAGTTGGCGGGCGGGTTGGACGATCCGCCCGCCGGCGTCGGGCCCGAGCCGCCGGCCAGCGAGCTGCCCCCGCCGCCCCGGCCCGGGCGCCAGGTGGAGGTGGTGATAGTCGGGGCCGGCCCGGCCGGCCTGTTCGCCGCCCGGCGCCTGGCCGAGGCGGGCCTGCGGCCGCTGCTCGTCGACCGCGGTCGCGACATCTCCGAGCGCGGCCGGGACGTGGCCGCGCTCATGCGCGCAGGGCGACTGGATGAAGACAGCAACTTCCACTTCGGCCTGGGCGGTGCCGGGGCATTTTCCGACGGCAAGCTGTTTACCCGGGTACGCGGCTCGCAGGTACGCCACGTGCTCGAGGTGTTGCAGCGGCACGGGGCGGGCAGCCGGGACGAGATTCTGGTGGACGCCCATCCCCACGTGGGCACGGATCGCTGGCCGCGGGTGCTCGACAGCCTGCGACGGGATCTCGAACAGCTTGGCGTGCGCTGGCAGCTGCAATGCCGGGTTGTGGGCCTGGAGGTGAAGCAGGGGCGGGTGACCGGCGTGCGTACCAAAGATGGTGTCATCGCCGCCGAGGCGGCGCTCCTGGCCTGCGGCAACTCGGCCCGGGAACTGTTCGCCGCGCTGACCGGCGCAGGAGTCGCCCTGGAGCCCAAGCCCTTCTCGGTGGGCCTGCGCCTGGTACACCCCCAGGAGGTGATCGACCGCATCCAGTACGGGCGTTGGGCCGGCCACCCGGCCCTGGGCCCGGCTTCCTACCGGCTGACTGCCCGGGTCGGCGGCCGCGGGGTGTATTCCTTCTGCATGTGCCCGGGAGGAGTGGTGGTGCCCACCGCCACCGAGCCCGGGGGCCTGGCCATAAACGGCATGAGCAACCACGCACGCTCCTCGGGCTGGGCCAACGCCGGGCTGGTGGTCACGGTGGTTCCGGCCGACTTTCCCGGCGGCGGACCTCTGGCCGGCGTCGAGTTCCAGCGCCGCCTGGAGCGGGCCGCCCACGACGCCGGCGGCGGCGGCTTCGCCGCCCCGGCGCAGCGGCTCGGCGACTTCCTGCACGAGCGGCCCTCGCGCCGGTTGCCGGAGATCCCCTACCGGCCGGGGATCCAGCCGGCCGATCTCGGTGCCCTGTTTCCTCCGGCACTGGCCGGGGCCCTGCGCCGTGGCCTCGGCGACCTGTGCCGGCGGGTGCGGGGGTTCGACCATCCCCGGGCGGTTTTGCTGGGAGTTGAGACGCGAACTTCTTCGCCGGTGCGGGTGCCCCGTCAACCCGACGGCCAGGCCCGGGGCATCGCCGGGCTGTTTCCCGCCGGGGAAGGCTGCGGCCACGCCGGCGGCATCACCTCCTCGGCCGTCGACGGTATCCGCCAGGCCGACGCCCTGCTGGCCTGGTCCGGGCGTTGACCCGGGGGCCGGGAAAGGTTATGAAACCCGGCGCAACCCGCAATTCCGGGAGGGAAACCATGAGAGTGATCGACCTGTGGAGCGAGAAGAAAAAGCCCACTGTCTCGTTCGAACTCTACCCGGCCCGCGACCCGGCGGCAGCGGAGAAGCTCGACAAGGTGATCGACCGCCTGGCCAAGCTGGAGCCCGACTTCGTCTCGGTCACCTTCGGCGCCGGCGGCTCCACCCGGGAGGGCTCCTATGCCCTGGTGAAGAAGCTCAAGCAGGAGAAGGGCCTCGAGGTGGTGGCCTACTTCACCTGCTGGGGGTTGGGTCCGGAGCAGATCAGCGCCGTGCTCGACGACTACCGCGAGCTGGGGGTGGAGACCATTCTGGCCGCACGCGGCGATCCCCCGCATGACCAGCCCGGCTTCCAGCCCCATCCCGAGAGCCTGGCCCATGCCTCCGATCTCATCGCCTTCATCAAGCCGCGCTACGACTTCTGCATTGCCTGCGCCGGCTACCCCGAGGGACACGTCGAGGCCGCCAGCCCGGAAAAGGACCTCGAGTACCTCAAGCTCAAGGTCGACCGTGGCGCCGACTTCGTCATCACCAACTATACCTACGACAACGACCTGTTCTTCGCTTTCCAGAAGCGGGCCCGCGCACTGGGCATCGAGATGCCCATCCTGCCCGGGGTGATGCCCATCTACTCGGTGAAGATGATGGAGAACCTGGCCCGCCTGTGCGGCGCCAGCATCCCCGACCGGGTGAGGAAGGACCTCGAATCCCTGGATCCCGCCGACAAGAAGGCCGTGGCCGCCTACGGCATCGATTTGGCCTGCGATCTATGGCGGGGCCTGCTCCGGGGCGGTGCCCCGGGCATCCACATCTACACCATGGATCGCAGCAAGGCGGCGGTGCAGATCGTCACCACCCTGCGCGACGAGGGGCTGCTGTGATTCCCGGCCGGCCACCGGCCGGGCGGCTGCTCCCGGTGTTGTTGCTGGCGGCCTGGCTGATACCCTCCGGGCCAGCAGCGGCCGGCGGGCAGAGACCGGCACCCAAGCTGCGCACTCTGGTGCACGACCAGCCGGCGCTCGACCGACTCATGGGCAAACACCTGCTTTCCCTGCAGTGGATCTCCTGGCGGCGTTTCGGAACCGTGGAAATTACCGATGACCGGGGACTGCTGGTGATCAAGGGCGAGCAGCGGGCCCGCCGGGGCGACGACTACCTGAAGATAGACGGCATTATCCTGGAGGTGGGCAAGCGTTTCTTCCGCTTCGAGGGCACCATAGTCACCAGGGTGAGCTACATCAACGAGGGAAAACCCTGCCGACGACGGGGCCGCTTTGTCTTCCGCATCACCGGCAAGCGCAAGTACTGGCGGCTCAAGCAGAGGGACAACCCCTGCGACGTCGCTGCCGACTACGTCGACATATACTTCGCCCGCCCGCGCTGAGGCCACCCCTCCACCCCCGGGGGACAGGCCCGCGGGGGTGTGGGCCCGCGGGGGTGTGGACAACCTGCGGAACCTGCGGGGACAGGCCCGAGGGGGTGGGGACAGGCCGGGGGGTAGGGGACAGGCCCGCGGGGAAGGGGTGTGTACGAAAACCGGACACTTTCTACCGGCTCCGCAGCCGACCGTCTCGCCAACTGCCTGTTTTCATTGAACTCACATTCTGGCACGATTCCTGCTTACTCTTCT